>JAIKWF010000084.1 GCA_024685005.1 Lachnospiraceae bacterium | reverse complement strand
CTTTATTCTTTATTTCAGAATTAATTACAGCTTTCTTTTCATCTGGAGTAAACGCCTGGCTCCAAAAACACCCCTCCGAATTATCATTTAACCAGCTTCTAGCACGGCTTTCGCTCCAATAGTACCGAGCTCCCGACTCAGAATCATTTCCTGCATAATAAAGCATCGAATCAAGTGCATTATTTGCCATAACTAACATCTTACCTTCTTCTTTATTTACACTCAATACCCGCCACTTTATCGGCTCCCATTTGAAGTATAAATATGGAATATAGTGTCCGTTTTCGCTTGGCCAAAATGCTTTATATTCAACATCTTCCGGGCAAATTTTACGGTATTTCACTCCGTCAATAACAGCATCTCCTGTCGGAGCATATTGCTCATTTTCGTCCTGCTTTTTTCCCAACTTGGCATCAATTCTGGATATTATACTCTCATCATATATTCTTGTCTGCGGATACGATCCAAAATAAATATAATCCCAATTCGTACTATCTTCCTTAGTTCCCTTATAGTTGTCGTCATCATCGTACTCCGGTACAAAAAAACCATTCTCATCCCATTCCACTCCGTCATCATTATATACCGGATTATGTGGAAGATCCTTTCTTTGCGGCTCCTTTGCCGACGCGCTAAGCGGCGTCAGAACCATCACAGCAGCCATGGTTGTTGCAACCACTCTGCCAAACAATTTGCTACTTTGCATTTCTATTTCCTCCTCTTTTTTATTTATTTGGGATGCTCCTGAGTGTAACGTCGCGTGCTCCCCTCAAAGCAAACCAAACCTTTTTATAGTATAGCATGTTACCTCCCACATTTTCAAGATATAATCACTATAGATGCCCCCATCCTACAGATTATCCGACAACACCTGGAAACGAACGGCTAACAGGCCCAAAAAAATGTGTACCTGCTATAGTCCGTTGACAAAAGTGTAAAAAAACAGGACTGCCAATTGGCAGTCCTGTAAATTATTACTTTGTCACCTCTCGTCTGGCTTTAATTAGTTCAGCTTCAGCAGTGAAGCTTTTGTTACGGTAAGTGAATCATATCCGGGAACAGGAACCTCTTCTACAACAGTCTGTCCTGTGATCGCAGATACCGTATAAATCTTAGATTTCACTTCGAAGTAAATCGTATACGAAGCGTTATCATTCATATAGAACATCGGTAAGTAGAAACCATAAGTTACTCCGGACAAGAGTCCTTCGTACACATTCGAAGCACTTCTGGAAAGAGCTGCATCAAACGCGCCACCCGTAGTTGTACTGTACAGATTGATCTTATCTGTAATATCAACCACAGGGAATTCCTTGTTCTCTACTGTAAGTGACTGCAGCGACCTCGTAGTACCGTCTGACAAGGTATACCCGATTGGATCACCGCCTCCGGTAGTAAGCTTCAGCTTCTGCTTGGTAACACTGCCTTCCTTTACTTCCTCCCATGTAACCATCTTATCCATGTTACTGGTCTGCAGATAAGCCTTAACACTCATGGTTTTCGAACCACGAACAAAGTTGGTATCATTCAATCTGAAGTACATCTTTGTTCCATCAGGCTCGGTCGCTGCATTCGCATTGGGATCTACGAATTTGTAGCGGTATGCGGAATCATCAGCTTCACGTAAGATAGAAGAATCAACTCCTGCCGCACCTGCTTCCGGTTTTGTCACATTGCCGTCATACGGAATCGGAAGATTGCTAATTGCTGCTGCATTCAGATCCGGTGTCTCATAGAACTTGGTTCTGGGTGATACATACTTGCTCTTATATGCTGCAAACAACGTATTAACAAACAGCTGTGCCTCATATTCGTTACCGGGAGACAACAAGTTCGAGTGACCTGCACCTGTGTAGGTCACATTACCTTTATTGTAGATGAAGAATGCATCTGCAGGCTTCACACCGGCTTCATCATGTCTAAACGGATCATAGCTTTGCGTACCTGCATTGTCTGCAAAAGTATACCATACAACCGTATCGGACTCGCCGTCATTATCATCATCTGCATCCATATCCAGCTCAAAATACTGAGTATGGGTTTTGGAAACCATGAATTTCTCCGGCAAAACGTACGGGAAGTTGGTGATCTGTCCATCATTTAACTTGCTGATATTATAGGTATCATCATTATTAGCACCCTGACCTGTATTAAGCTTGTTAGTATTGATGAAATTTTGCAAATTTCTACTATTCCAGTTCGTTCCTCTGTATCGGCAGATGATCAGATTACTCAAGCCCTGCTTATACTCAGAAATCATATTCCTTCCACTACCCGGTTCATAAGGAACAGACTTTCCACAGCCTTCAATTGCTTTAAATACTGCTAAATCTGCAGATCGGGTATATTGCGTAGCCGTTCTAAGGTAATCAAGCCCCGTTGTGTCAACCAGCTTATTAACAGTAGTATACTGTCCATCTACCAGTTTGATATTGTCCGTAACACCGTATTTATCCATACCAACGGTCTCTCGGAGAAGCTGTGCCTGCTTTGTTTGGCTGCCAAACATGATAAAGTCATGTGTCAACAACACAGGATTACCCTGATCTATAAACGCTTTGATGGCACGAAGTGAATTATCTTTTTTAAAGGGTGCATAGTCATCTGCAAAGCCCAAAACAAGCATGTTGGCGCCAACCACATCCTTTGCAACAGTATATTGGTTGAAATACTCCATCGCATACTTTTCCGGTGTCAGAGTACGATCTCTCCTCTGTGCTTCTGTAAATTTCTTTTCAAAGTCATCCTCAAACTGCTGCATTTCAATGGTATCAATGTATACATCGTATCCCGCTACGTCAGCAAGATATTTTCCATACAAACTCGTGTTTGATTTATTTTGATTCTCCAAATTCAAGGTGGTACTACCATTATTGTTAATCTGAAGGATTTTAACGGCTTCATCCTTACCGGTGATATTTTTAGCCACGGTACTTCCTTGTACAGATGCATGCACATTACTGTACTCATTGGAATCTACACTTACCTTCCAGCTAAGGTAACCGGAATAGGACTTATCCACCTCTCTTCTCATGATATACTCAACATCCTTACTCAGAGCATATCTGTTATTATCCGAAGGATCTCTTGGTGCTTCATTTTCGCTGCTCTTTTCAATGATTGTTATATCCAGAATGTCCTCAGTAGTCTTCGAAAACTTACCGTCGTTATTGATATCAATGTACAGATGCGGTCTGTACGAACTGTTACCGGTTGAATTGGATATCTCCGAATTAATTACAAAGCCAAATGTTAAAAATCTGTCTCCGTTTGACTCCTGCTCCAGATACTGGATCGTTCCATTATCGATAACTTTTCCATCTGCTTTTGTCTTATAATCATAGGGCGCAGGAGTTTGGGTCATGGTCAATCCCATCTTCTGCTTCATAATAAATCTGTCAACCAGTGTTCTGTTAACCAGACCATACTCAATATCTTTTACACTGATCACATTTTCCTTCGGTCCATCAGATACAGTAGTTAATCCTCCGTCAAGCGAATTCGTATATTCTCCCTTATCATAATCAAAGACATTACCGCGGGCATACTGGAAGAACTCATACATGTTGCAGGAGTTATCCATTCTACCTTTATCGGTTGTATCGCTGTACGTCTTCTTCTTACCATCAACCAAAGGATCCTGAATTGCCGTAGGATTGATCTTTACAGCTGTAGAACCGCCTGTCACCAAAACAGAAGTCATCAGATCTTCGCTACAAAGCACCAAATGACCGTCATCCACAAAATCCTTTAACTTGGTAAGCTTATCTTTTGTGATATCTCTGGCGCCGTAACGCGTCCTTGTAGTCTGTTTTGTCATGTAATTATAAAGTCTATCCTCGCGCATTTCAAAACCACTACCCTGAGAATAGTACACATTACCGGTCATATTCTTATTAACTGCTGCATTTGCACCATCATTATCAGCAATTTTAAGTATCGTATAATAAGGCAATTTTACGTTTGTCTTTTTGGAATTGTCGCTCATGTAGTAAGCTCCATCCGCTTTATTCAAAGGAGCTTTCGTTTCGACACTCGTCGTGTAAAATTGTTTTCCGATATTAGAGCCAATATAAATTACATCAAAGTTCTCGATCAGATCTTCGTTTCTTCCGTTGAACTCATCAACAGACATAGAGGTAAAGCTGATATACTCTTTCTTATCTTCATAATACTTTCCAAGATAATTCTTAATAAAGTAGTCCCGGTTATCTTTGTAGGTTTTATCTAGATATCCGTACTCTTCATTCTTTACGTCCGTAGGATTGTACAGGAAATCACATACCGGCTCAATCTCAAGGACGCTCAATTCATTCTTTAACACAGACAGTGGATTACCGTCGCTGATCAGAATATACTGGATTGCAACAGCGGGAGTAACGTCAGTTCCCATATTTCCGTTTGTAGAGCTGGTGTTTGTCGCATTAATGTCTGCCAAAACAGGCGCAAAACCGGCGCTTACGGCAGCTTCATTATATGCACTGTCAAAATCACCATTGGCAATGATATCTGTGGTGTCCTGCAGTGCCTTAGACGCCTTATAATCGGACATGTGGTGATTATATACATATACATTACCGGTTACAAAGTTTCCGTTATATCCTTCCAGTCTGGTACTTTGCAGAGCTTCGATCAGCTCATCGCTCAGATCCGCCGTAGCAAGTCTGATCTTGGAAACGTCACCGTCTGCGGTTTCCAGTTCAAAGTTGCTTGCATATTCAGGATTGTTGATGTAGGTATTCTGGCTTTCCTGCCACAGCAAAAGAGCAAGCTTCCATACGTTGGAACGCTCTCCACTTTCACTCTTGTCCGTAAGGTCACCTTTATAGATCTTGTAGTCCATGATCACTGCCTTGTGCTCATTCACTTCGAGATCGTAAATCTTCTTCATAACTGCATCGGAAATGTCGTTATGAATGGCCTGTGCGTAATTGTTGTACTCATTAACCTGAGTGCTGCTGGAAATATAGATCAAATCTGCTTCTTCCACCATTTTCTCGGTCACTTTGTTAGCAGCAACCACATCATACTGGATCTTCGAATTCTTGTATGCATCTCTTCCGCCAAGTACACACTCTCTGAAGTAATCAGAGTTCTTGAACTTCACATTATTGTCAGTTGTAAAGTAGACCGTGGTCTCGCTCAGACCATAGTACAGTACAATATTAGCCTCAGGTGCAACTTCAGGCTGTACAAATCTCAGATTACCGGTGCCTTTTTCGACTTTCTTAATATACTCGGTGCCATCACGGCCTTTAGGAAGACCGTAGTATCCATCCAATTCAGAATTCGGCACTTTCTCCAGCTGTTTGTAAGTAAAGGTACCATCCTCATTCTGCGTATATCTGCTTCCCGGCTCAAGAGCATTCTCACTGACCGTTCTAGTTCCATCTTCAGAGATATCATTACCGCTGACAGTCTGCTCATTGATCTTACAGATCTGATGATCATTATCAAGGGTGTAGCCGTCAAGAAGCTGATAGTCACCTGCTTCAAGATAGTAAATACCCTTCACGAAAGGCTCCAATCCTTCTCCTTCCAAAGGTTTGGTCGCAGAAGCGGTGCTAAACTGTGAAAACAGCGAGATTCCCTCTGCATAAATCGGATACGCGAATGCGGAATCCATACCGAAGGGTGCAATCAAGCCATAATTTCTTAACTGATAAAGGATCCAGGCCGCATCTGCATGGGTCGCCACATTATCATTGAAGTTTGTCATGGCCCCCGATTTTGCACTTGTAACTGCAAGACCTAACGACGCCACTATCGGTGAAGGTGATGCTTCACTTCTTGCTCTGTCAATGCACATATAATATCCCAGCTCAGAGTAAGGCATAACGTTAAATTTTTGACCCGAGAAATCCATCTCTACCGGATCCGTAACAGCCGGCGTGATCTCCAGGATCTTCATAACAGTATCTCCTGTTGTAGAAGCCGGAAAACGCTGCGTGATGCGGTCAAAAACTTTTCTTTCCGCATGTACTTCCTGAACCCCCTGCAGGGATCCGGTCACAAACATGACTGAGGCCATCGTCAAGCCTACGAAGCCCATCCCTATTCTTTTCAGTACTGATCTTTTTTTCATATTCTTATCTCCCATCATTTTGCGTTGTTTCGGCTACGCTATGATTAGTTCTTAACTTTCCAAACATGGTTTGTTGTGTTATATCTGTAGGTCTTACTATTGTACTTCATTTCATAGTACTTACCCTCTGCCTTGTAAACCTCAGCGCTTTCTTCGCCGCCGGAAGCATTGATTCCCTTAAGGGTAATCTTATGATCCTTGTCGGAAGAGTTAATAGCGTCATCCCATTTTAATCCACTGATCGTTGATTTGGATTCAAAGCTGGGGAAGTATACAGCAGAACCATCAACATTAGCTGTTATGATACTATAATCTGTATAGGAGTCAGCATATCCTCCCACCTTGATCTTATAATAATCATCTGCCGTCAGTCTGAAGGTGATCGGGTCTGTCAGATAATTCTTCTGGGAAGCAGTGGCTGTAACCGTTACAGTTGCTTCATCTACGTAATCAAAAGCATTACCATAAGGCGATGCCATATTCACACTGAAGTAAGCATTCAGATTTCCTTTTCCGCTCTCCAGCAGATTGGTAACCATATCACTGGTCTTGCTTTCGCTGTTTCCTAAGTAAGCACCAAAATAATACACACCCTCTTTCGGAGCACTCAGGTTGTAATAGGAAGTGTTTACAGTAACATTTCTGCTGGCACCTTTCTCAACTACCAATACACTATTGGTCGGTTTGATCTTGGTAACCTTAACAGGCTTCAGTGTATATGTAAGGTCGTTGGAACCAACAATTATCTGACCAGCGGCAACTCCCGCTGCCTGTGCATACTCATTCAAAAGGCTGTTAGCTTCCTTACCATTAATGCAATGCTTACCCTTGGTATTCTGGAATCCCACCGTATAATGGATCGCAACGGAACCGCCGTAGAAAGATGCCTTTTGTTCTTTGTCATATGCAAATGCATTATAATCCACATACAATCTAATATGTCCATCCGAATCAAGCTGTAATTTGATCTTATCACCGGAAAGGTCTTCTTTGCCGGCACAGTCAATCTTTGTAACCTTGAAGAACTCTACTTTATTGATAGGCTGTGCATCGTCCTGTCCCGCATACTGCTGTCCTGTCTTACCCTGAAGGAATGCAGTCATATCTGTATAATATCCACGGCTATACTCACCAATGGAATTGGACTTTCTTGCAGTAGGAAGCACACCAAATATATATTCTGCATACTTAGAACCATCAAACTCAGATGTTGCGGTAATACGGAATACCATATCATTAGTAGCATCCTTGCCAAGCTTAACCGTATTGACCCTCTTGCCTGCTCCAAGATCTGTCAGGCTGGCGATACGTGCCTCCGTACAAGGTGCCCAGTTGGTGTCATTGTATCCCTTATACTCCAACTTCCATGTTACGCCGGTCTTGTAGTTCAATCCGGTATAAACAGGCGTTGCCGTGAAGCTCTCGGTTGCTCCGGGTTTCAGATAATACTCTGCCCCTTTACAGGAATGTCCTTCATAAGGCTTATCTTCATAAATCTTATCCCATTTTACAAAATCAGGAGATGAAACCTGTTTGATAGTGACATAACGAACCATTCTGAGTGCGATTTTTGCAATAGCGGTTTTTGTCTGGGTCTTTTTGGATCCCTTATCATCATACTCATACGATGCCTTCAGCGAAATAGTATAACTGCTATCCGCATTGGCATATCCGTCTTTGTTCAAAACAAGATCCACGTTCGGACCAGAGCCGCTGATCTGCGCCCAACCGGTAGAGCCTCCGTTCACGCCCCATTCATAGTTGATCTTATCCTTTTTAACATTTCCATCTACAATGGCCTTATAAGCAATAGCATTCTTTGCATCAATCGACATCGGTTTTTCCGCATCACTCATAGGATTCTCATGATAGTACTTTCCTGCAAGCTTATCAGCTAAAATATCGACATAAACTGTAGGCGGATCAATGGAAACGCGTTTCATCAGATCAACTTCTTCTTCTTTGTCGCCAGTTTTTTCTTCGATTTTCTGATTTCTGACATATACCTGATAATCCCCCTGATACTGCACGCCTCTTTTATCCATGGCAATACCAAAGCTGATCAGTCTTTCTTTTTCAAATCTGCTGATATCGACATTAAAATCCGTCACGTACTCTGCAAGGAGAGAAACCTGGGTTCCGGATTCAGTGCCTTTGTCATCAAGCGTTCCTGTTACAAGGTATAATCTTCGAGCATCTGAGTCAAAAAACACACGCGATAATACAGTAGATCCATCATCTGCTACTGATTTACATGCAACAAACTTTCCGCTCGCTTTAGAAGGCTTGATCGTTCCGGTTTCATAATCATCTTGAATGGTTGCCTTCGCGTCATCCTCTTTCAGGACTTCTTTGCAGTCAATCAAACTATCGGATATGGTATTGGCCACAATCTGAGATTCTGACTGAAGTGCTGCATCTGCACTCGTGCGGGAGTACATGTTCGAAGAAGACTGCATCATAGTAAAGACCATCAGGGATAATGAACCCAGGATAGCTACTGCTATGATCAATTCAATAATTGAAAAACCTTTCTGACTCTTTTTCATCTTCACGACTTATCCTCCCTTAATAAATTATCCTCTCTACACGATGTCCCTTATGAAAGAAAATGTTCACTACTGATTTAAATCTGTTTTGTTAATAACTTTTCCCGTGGCAGGAACCAATTCCAACTTATACACTTTTTCGTTTGCACTTACTTTTATCATCGTTACCGTCGACAGTGCCGTAGATGTGGGAGATTCCACCATGGATCCGTTCGCCCTGTTATAGGTGATGATCAGACCATTGCTTCCCTTCGTGTTTTCCTCATCCAGAATCTCTTTTTCACTTCCGGAATTACCATAGAATACACCTACTCTGCTGCCGATAAGAACAGGCTCTTCTTTCTCTTCCCCTGCAGTAGTCTTGTAGAATACCTGACTGTATATATTTTTTGCGTTGCTGCCCTTTCCTTTATACACCTTCATGTAAACATCACCGGTTTTAACAGCTTTGGAAAGGGTTCTAACCTTTAGCTCAGCAATCTGCGATGCCAGAATATTCTTACACTTTCTGGCTCTATATCCGTTCACAACATTTACATTGTAAGCCACATAGCCAAGAATAACAGAAATCAGCATTATCACAACCAAAAGCTCGATCAGTGACAAACCTTTATTTGATTTTGCTCTTCTCTTTTTTGACTCAGCAGATCTCATTATTCTTTCCTCCAGTTGTCATAAGTAATATACTTACCTAAACTACGGTTTGAGTCATCTTCTTTTTCCTGTTCATCCATCTTGGAAACAGAAACATCTCCAGAATCGCCAGTACCGACATCATCAATAAACAGGTCTGAGAGCTTGTAGCCTTTATCTTCCGTATAGCCCTTATGGCAAAGATTCTGAAGTGCCCATCTAACATTTGTAACACGACGATTGATCTTCGTGCAACCTGTTTTAACGATGATCCTTTTACCTGAAATAACAAGTCCGTTAAAATCAGCCTCCAAAGTCACATCTCCCGTGGCAACAATGATAACTATCTTCTTATCCGACTTATCATTCCATACATAGTCGCCCTTGACCACAATAGCTTTGTAATCATTTGACGCAACCTCTCCACTGTCGACCTTGATCTCATCATACAAGGTTTCTGTGTTAGGAAGATTATCGATAACATCCTTCTTAATCGTATTCAGGAACACTTCATAAACAGAAGGATTCTCATCAACCTTATTCGTGAAAAGTCTGGAAGGATATTCGCTCTTATATCTTTCATTCAAATCAAACACTCTTCCGGCATTTTCCACTGAGCTGGAAACATTGCTGGGAATCATCTGCAGCTCGCCTAAAGCGTCATAGTAGAAGAAATTACCCTGCACGATAAGATTCTTGTACTGATCTCCTGACTTCTCAAGAATCTTAGATCCCATTCTGGAAGCCGTTTTGTTGTAATAAGGAGATACATAACTGTCAAGTTTTGCCTTATCATTGGTATAATAGGATCTCATAAATGCTTCTGCATCGGAATCCTCATTACCAAAGTCAATATAAAGATATACAAGTACCGTTCCATTAACTCTTCTGAATACAGCCTTATAGTCGGTTGTATATCCCAAAGCATCCAGCTTGTCCGCATTGATCACACCATACTTATTCACCTCATCACCGCTGGAATTTTTGTACTTGGTGTTAATAAGCATATCATATTCGGCTTTTGTCATAGGATTCTTGTTCAAGAACGGCTCCTGTGACTCAATATCATATCCTACACACTCAGGCGGAATCAGATACAGCATCTGTTCAGCCTTTGCTCCAACGGCGCCGCCCATGATCAGGTCTTTTTTGTTTCGAGGCAAAATCTGATATTTCTTTTCCTCGTAATCCACCTCGCCTTCTTCGTCAGTTAGTCCTTTTGCATTCAGTTGTTTCTCATATTCATCAATATCTACTATTTCATCGTCTTCCCCCGCACCATACACACCGTTAAAGCGCCTCTTATCTGCATCATAAGAGGTTGCTCCGATAAATGTATTTCCTGCAAGCACAAGATCCTCCAGACCGGAAAGATCAAAGGTCGTATTTGCACCATTGATCAGGAAAGCACTACTCGCAGAAGAATTGTTACTGTCGTTTCCGTAACCAATGTATGTACCACTCAATTTAACCTTCGAGTTCTTTCCACCAATATCAAGATCGTCGGCAACATAAGTGTTTCCGTTTAATTCAAGATTAGATGAGTTCACTTTGATATCCGTCGCATAAACAGAATAATTTGCATTCGCAGATAATCCCTTTTCACCCCTTGAATCAAAGACCTGAATATTCTTACCTACCAGGAAATAATCCTGCGCGGTTTTTTCATTATCAGGCTTCTGGAATGACACGCTACTTTCTCCAACTACAAGACCATAACGTCCGGCGTTTACATTACCACCAATAGAAAGTGTTGCACTTCCTCCTGCAATCTTGTTAATGGGATCCATAAAGTTAACACTATTAATAATATTATCATTAGCGATCAGGCAGAAATCCTGAAGTGTAGCACTCTTCGAAGGTTTTACTGTTTTCATCTCAGGAATGGTGACACGAATGTCTGTCTGGATCACAGAAACATAACCCGTATCATTTGTATATGTAACACGAAGATTCTTGATTACAATAACACCGTCGGCCTGCTTCATAATGTTACCTTTTTTTGCGATAGCATCATTTCCGACTTCGATAAAGGCACCTTCCTCACCGGCGCTGCCAGCGACCTTCATGCCATTATCCTTAATACCATCCTTATACTTTTGAATGAAATAGTCGATCTTCCACTCATTTGAACCATCGGATGTCTCAATCTTTTTCTTGAATTCTTTTGCGAACTTATCATCAAACATATACTCGCGAGTGACACCGCTTGATTCAATATAACTCTCAGATGCCGAAGTCGCATAAGCATATGCCTCCAGCATGCAGTCAGATATATCTACCTGCATCCCCGCATTGATGATATCCATTACAGATTCAGCTGTATAGAAGTTGTTTTTTGCTCTGTAATCGTTAAACTTCATCAGGAAGTTTCCATAAGCACTGTAAACGATCATAGCAACCAGCATACCAATAAATGCAATTGCAATAATTACCAGTACAAGTGCATTACCTTTTTGCCGTTTTTTTCCTTTTAATAATCCTTGCAGCATCTTCATGTCAACACTCTCCCTTTCCAATCAGGTCATCCCCTCAGTTTTATTCTATACCACCGGATAAGCTTCCTGTATACTCTGCGACTTTTTTATTATTCTTCGCATCTTTAACGACAATCGTAACATCATATACTGCCGGTGTAGTATCTTTCATAATTCCGTCACTGATGCACTTATCATACACTTTTTCTTCTATAAGCGTCGGAAGATTATATTTGATATCACATCGTGTTCTATCATAGTACGTGGTACCTGCCGGTGAATCTGTAGTACTAACCTTGCCCTGGATTGCATCAAGATGCTGCCAGTTGCTTACTTTCTTTCCGCTTTCATCATAATATCTGAGATTATTGAAAGCATCATAATTCAGATTATATCTCAGATTCTGAACCACCTTCGTGTGATAGTTCGTCTTATCTGTCTCTTTTGACGAATCCCTTGACACAATATTCAAGCTACACTTATAGCTTTCGTTGATCGGATCGCTCTCTCTTCTCTTCTGGCGAAGTACGTAGAAATTAATAGGCTCGCCGGTTAAATTCTCGATTTCTATGGTATCAAGCACGTTTGAAGCACTGCTTCCTACCATTCCGGTATAATAAATATAAACATTTCTGGGTTTTTCAATCGCACTGTTCGGGTAAATATTTTCTTCCGTTCTGATATTCTTTACCGCATTCGTATCTGTCAGTCCCAATGAACTTCTGTACGCACTCTTCACCTCATATCTGTCAGTGATCAGGACCTGATAGTTAGGCACCTTAGGATCAGACGTGTCATTCTTCACAACACATTTTATCGTATGATATACCTTTCCGTCAAAATCTTCCTTTTTAGGAGAAGAAGAGGATTTACCGATAAATTGTTCCGTTAAAACTGTCTGATACGGCGAAGAAGAAAGTGCTTTATCTCCACTAAACGCTTCTATATTGGAGTAGCTGCAGTCCACCTTGCCATTCACATCATACATTCTGTTCAGATCCGGTCCAACTGTCTTCTTGTATTTATCATAAGAAATAGTCACATCTACATTATAAGTGGTTTTCTGCTGTTTCAGACCATCAATGTAGAAATAATAATTCGGATTGTCTTTATTCATCTTCACTTTAACCGAATTCTCACTTACAGATTTCTCGGAATAAAGTCTGGCGCCGGATCCACTGGCAATAGCTGCCTCATTCTTGTTATTCACATTAACTTTAAACGATCTTGTATACTTAGTCCCATCAAAAGACATATCGCCGTGGCTGGCATATTCCATACCACTCGGGAGAACATTTCCTCTCAAGCTCTTTTGGGATTCAAACTTATTGATCAGGTCCTCGCCCTTATACGCACTAAAACCCTCCATGATATCCTGCGCGATATTCATGGCATTCAGATGCGCTCTGGCCTTTTTGTTAATCGTGCCGGATTTGACAAAATTGGAAATCAAAGGCGTAGCGGCAATTGCAAGAATAGCAACCGCAATAATAACCTCCGTCAATGTAAATCCTTTATTAGATTTTCTTTTCACATTCCTTTTCATCATTATCCGACCCCTTTTTAAGAAACAACCGTAGGGCTAAGCTCTTAGCCCAGCCCCGGCTGTTATAACTTCGTGTATCTTAGTTGCCTGCAACTGCTGCAGCTCTTTCTGCTGCACTAGCTGCTGCCTGCGCTGCTGCCTTTGCGTTTTCAGCAGCAATCTTCTGCTTTCTCTCAGCAGTATTGAACAGATCGTCTGTTCCTGTTCCAACGCCGGGAAGCGAAGGAGAAGTATAAGTCTTGTCTGTTCCGCTAAGGGAATACATGCTGTAGGAAATCGCTCCTGTCAGATCTCCGGTATCCTCATCGAAGTTCATGGTCAGCATATCAATCGACTTCTTGTTGCTCTTATCAGCTGTGATCGCATCAACGATTTCTTTCATCTGAGAATAAGTGGAATTGATGGTAACCGTCACAGGTGTCTGATACAGCATAATGGAAGGAGTGGAAGGAGCTGCTTCGGTAGCTGTATCTTCTACAACTTCACCTTCTTCAGCGGTTGCTTCTTCGGTAACTTCTTCAGATTCCTCTGTTGCCTCAGGCTCAGGCTGTGCTACTTCGATCACATTGGATCCGGGCATTGCAATGGCAGTAATAGATGCAAGATAAGATTTCTCGGTCTGATCAGCATATAAGATTTCATCTTCATTCTTTACATCTGCAGGGAACTGCGCGATGATCTCATCATTTTCCTGCTTCATCGCTTCCGTATCGGCAAGATACTGTTCCTTATGATCCGCCAGATCCTTCAAATGGGTCACTTCTTCATCAAGTGCCGCATTCTCTACGTTTAACGCATCGGTCTTCTCACCGATATTATTCCAAATATACATGTAACCGAATACAATCAAAAGTAAACCGATCACACCTAAAATAAGTCCCGCATAATTCTTATTCATCTTTCACGCCTCCTCATTCTGCAGCCGGTTCAGCTTCTTCCTGCGCCTCACCACCGTCTTCATTCAGCAACTCAGGATTAACTCCATACATACATATGATCTGTGTCTCGAATCTCGGAGTCGAAATCAGGTTGCCGGCCTCATCAACATCTGCATCAACCTGTGACAGTGATGCCATCTGCACATCTGAGAAGCACTCAAATCCGCGAAGATTCATAACAGCAAGAGCAGCCTCTTCTTTGGATGCAACAGTAAAGGTAAGCGTTACGCTCTCTTCTGTGGCATTAATAGTATCAACTTCGATACCGGAAGGCATCTTCTGCTCTAACTGACGAATTGTTTCGATCAAATTAGTATTGTAATTTTCAGTCATACCATATACAGATTTCAGATAATCATTATCCGTCTTGGTCTGCATATAAGTATTGTAAATCTCAAGTACGGGCTCAAGCTGTGCTTTCTGCTCTTTCAGATCTTTATTTCTCACATCAGCCTGTACATAAGCAGGGATCCTGACAGCGGAAATGCCGGCAACAACAAGAAGTCCTGCTACGAACACACCAAGTCCAAGCTTATCGCCTGATACGCTGACGCTGGGCTTAGGGCCTTTTTCTTTCTTAGCGCCCTTCTTGCCAACATCTGCAGGCATGAATCCGACGGAACCAAGCGCAGCACCGATAACGGAGATGTAATCACCGAGGGATACATCATGAAGATGAAGTCCCTGGCTGATATCCGTTCCGGCAAGATCACGAAGCACTTCGACTTCACGACCAAGTTCATCGGAAAGGAGTCCTGCAAATCCCCAGAAGTCTGCCGCAATACCGGTCAGGATGATGTTATCGATGGCCGCATCACGGTTTTTACTGTTGTAGTAATCAATTACACGTACGATGGAACTGATCAGCTGTTCATAAGCATACGTTACATCGCGGCGAAGACGAAGCATCTTCAGGTTTGCACCTGCCTGCTTTGCCGCTACGGTTGCTCCTGCAATTCCGGAGGAATCTCCGGTAGCTGCAGCTTCTGCAATGGCCGCTTCGCTTCTTCTTTCAAGTTCCGCAACTTCCGCTTCCTTATCAGCAAGCGTTGCTTCTTCTTCCGGCCTCATTACCAGATTGTTACGACGCAGTGTCTTCACAGCCGATTCGTAAGAAAGAGGCTCGCCGTATACATCGGTTTCCATCATGATATCTACTACCTGATCGGCACCGTAGATACCGGAACGCTGCATGGTAATGACTCCGTTATTTGTAACCGTGATCAGGGAAGATCTTTCATCGATCTTAACTGTCAGGTTAACGCCTGTCTGGAATCTCGCTCTTAAAGCCTGGAAAATACTGTTACCGGAATAATCAATGGAAACAAGATCCAAACCAAGTTGCTGAGCCAGATAGCTGTAACCATCCAGGATCTCATTCGGGCAAGCCATGATCATGACTCTGTACTGCTTTGTCCCTGATTCATCCGTAACGGTATCCATTACGTTGTGAGCGAACTGGTATGCACCGGGATCAACCGGGAAATACTCAGTGATGTTCGTCATCAAAAGATCACGAACCTTATTCTCCTTCACAGCAGGGATCGACGCCTCTCTGTTCGCGATCTTTGTGGAAGAAACAGAGAAAATAACTTTCTTAGCGTTCATTCCGTTCGCTGCGATGTAAGACTTCAGATCCTGAACAAAGGCTTCGGTCGTTATGATCGCACCGTCATTCAAAATCCCGTCCGGCGTTTTCATACTGAACACGCCATAAACCTGCGGTTTCTTGGACTGGTAATCCATTTCGCAGACCTGCGTCAAGGAATAACCAATCTCAATACCTAGAACTCTTTGTCCTTTTGCCATGATTTACCTCCTAAGCGTTTGAGGCCACCACCCTCGTGAACCTCGTAAATAAATACTAATAAAACTTTTATATCAATCCCCCTCAAAGGGAAAAATATACAAATTCACATTATGCACTATGCAAAAAAGAAATATACCAATCAACAAACTGCGTTCCGCAGATTATCGCCAGCAAAATGCCCATAGATAGATAAGGACCCATTGCCAGCTGCCTTTCGGCTCCGAAAAATTTCATTCTGATAATATGTATGATGGATCCGAGAACACATCCGGCCACCAATGCAAACAGGATCAGTTTCCACCCCAGAAGCAATCCTGCAGCGCCCATTAAAAACACATCGCCCCAACCCATCGCTCCTTCATTTGTAGCAATCACAATGAGGGCTAAGGGAATACTGACAGCAATGAGGCCGATCACATAAGTCACCCAATCCCCTAAGTGAAATCCCAGATGAATCAGCCCCAGTGCCAGTATAAATCCATTGTTCGCAAGAAAAATCTCCTGCGTACGAAAGTCGATGACACTCAGCACGATCAGCGCTGATGCCAACATGCAGTATATCACTGAATCTATACTCCACCCATACAGATAGAACATTAGAACATATAACACACCGTTCAGCGCCTCAACAATGGGGTACTGGATGGATATATGTTCACCGCATTTTCGACACCGACCGCGAAGGAACAGATAACTGAACAGCGGGACCAGATCGTACCAGCTTAAAGTGTATCCGCACTTCTGGCAATGGCTTCGTTCTTTTGAAAGGCTCTCGCCTGCAGGTAAGCGATAGATGCAAACATTTAAAAAGCTGCCAATCACTATACCAAACAGAAAAAACCAAACTCCCAGGACAATCATTATTCCAGTTTCAGAAGCGATCATAGGGGAAATGCCTCCATACGGTTAAAATCACCCCCGGGCGGGCAAGCCGCCCGGAAGCATAGCGCTTAAAGAATTACCAAGTAGCAGTCACCTTCAGAGCGTTAGTCTTAGTATCTTCAGAAACGGTAACGGTGTAGGTCTTTCCCTGATAGCTCTTGGATTTAACTTTGCACTCAGTCCACTTAGCAAAGTACTCATTAAGTGCTGCCTGAAGTCCCTTGTCAGTGCAAGCTACGCCAGACTTGGAGAACTTAATAGTGGATTTATCAGAGATGCTGTAGATATACTCTTCATCAGTAGTTGCTGTCATAGCTGCATTCTTTAAAGAATCAGCGCAGTCCTGATCAGAGGAGATACGGGACTTCTCAACGTACTTGATGTACTGAGGAGCCAGAACTCCGATCAGGATAGCCATGATAGCGATTACGATAATAAGCTCAACCAGCGAGAAACCTTTGTTAGTCTTTTTCATTTTTTTCCTCTCCTTTTTTGTATGGATTTTTGTGGTTTTTATATCTTAAACAACCCGTCCCCCTATTAAACAAGTCGTTTAATTCATATTATTTCCAGCTGTCTTTCAGAAGAAAGTCTCCTTTGGCAGTCTGGGAAAAAGCAATTACATACGTAGAATTTCTGTATTTTTTCGATATCGGTCTTCTGCCGCTGTAATCAGGGGTAAAATATTCCCCAAGCGCCGAAGCGATCCCCGCATCCGCAGTACTGACTCCTTTAGGACCGAACTGCAACAACGCACCTACCGAAACTTTTGGAAAGTATTCCAAATCCGCAAGCATAGCATGCGACGCTCCCAGAAGCGCATCGGCAGTATCTTCATCAGCAGAGATTCGGGACTTTTCAACATATTTAATATACTGCGGTGCAAGAACTCCAAGCAAGACCGCCATAATTGCGATCACAACGATCAACTCGACCAGAGAGAACCCCTTCCATGATATTCTGTTTTTTCTTTTTGCCATCCTGGCACCTCCCTGTTCGTGATATTTCTTTACAGAGCATCCAGTCCGGTGTACATTGCAGCCATAGGTGCCATAACCGCACCGATAATGGTCATACATACGCCCGCAAGAAGAATGATCATCAGCGGCTCAAGAGCTGCCATCAATGCTGCCGTAGCAGTTTCCACTTCTTCTTCATAGTACTCTGCAAGAGTGTCAAGCATGTTCTCAATATTACCGGTTTCCTCACCGATCCTTACCATATGGTAAACCATCGGAGGGAACAATCCCGATTTCTCAAGAGGCTGGGAAAGAGGCACGCCTTGCATTACATCCTGTCTGGCATCACGCATGGTCTCCTGATAAAACTTGTTTCCCATAGTCTCCGCTACAATCTCAACCGCATCCGGCATAGAAATACCGGCAGCAAGCATGGTAGAAAGGTTACGCGCAAATTTTGCAGAATTCTGTTTCGTGGTAAGGTCCGCGATCAGCGGAATCCTGATTGCCGCCTTCGCCAAAAGCTTCTCTCCCGTAGCGGTATGCATAAAATACCGGAAAGCAAAGAACAGCACAACAACTACCGCTAAAACTATATACCATCTTGTCTTCAGAAAATTCGACGCTGCCACAACCGCCAAGGTAATCTTCGGCATGTCAATGTCCATATCCGCAAACATGTCCATGAAGGTAGGCACGATATAGGTCAGCATTACAACAACTACCACAACAGCTACGATCAAAACCATGATCGGGTAAACCATTGTCTTTTTGATCAACCCCTGAATCCTGGCGGATTTCTCAAATTGAACCGCCATACGCTCAAAAGCGATATCCAAACTACCGGAAGCCTCACCGGCCTGCACCATGTGCACCAGCAACTTTGGAAACACATCTGGTCTCTGTGCCATGGAGCCTGCAAGAGATTCACCTTTTTGCACTCCGGTGTAAACATCCTGTAAGCCGTCCTTCAACGCAGCGTTTTCGGTCTGCTCCGTTAACATCCTCATGGACTCAAGGATCGTAACACCGGCACGGTGCATACTTACAAACTGTCTGCAGAAAAGAGACATATCTCTTACTTTCGGCTTTTTCTTAAACAAGCCGCCCAAAGAGATCTCCTTGTCCATCACTCCGGCCTCTTTAACCTCTATCGGCGTGATCCCGTTTCTCTTTAACGCCTCAGAAGCTTTTTGCAGATTTTCCGCCTCAATGGTGCCGTTTTTAGGCTTTCCGGTTTTCGCATCCAGCGCCGTATACTTAAATGTAGCCAACTCTTTTCCCTCCCGATCTCTTCATTTTCCTCATAATATGTTCCTACAAGATTTACGCCTCGAATGATACTTTGATCATTTCGCTCACAGATGTGATTCCCTCAAGCACATATCTCGTAGCGCTCATACGAAGTGTGTTCATGCCCTGAGTCAGCGCCACGTTCTTGATCTCGTCCGCATCTCCGCCTTTGGCAATCACGCGTTTTACTTCGTTTGAAACCTCCATTATCTCATACGTACCGATTCGGCCGCGGTATCCGCTGTTATCGCAGTTCGAACAGCCAACCGGTTCGCAGATCTCAATTTCTTCTTCAGGGCCAAACCCCAAAAGCTGCAACTCATCCTCTGTGGCAAGGCGCTTGTTTTTGCACCTGGGACAAAGCCTGCGCACCAGACGCTGTGCAATAATGCCCACCACAGAATCTGCGATCAGATACGGCTCTATCCCCATATCTTCCAAACGGGATACGGTACTTGCTGCAGAGTTGGTATGCAGGGTGCTTACCACCAAGTGACCGGTGATGGAAGCCTGCACCGCAATCTGTGCCGTCTCCGTATCACGGATCTCTCCGATCATTATAATATCCGGATCCTGACGAAGGATAGATCTAAGCGCCGATGCGAATGTCAACCCCGCTTTTACATTTGTCTGGACCTGGTTGATCCCGGCAACGTTAGCCTCGACAGGGTCCTCAACCGTGATGATGTTAACCGCCTCTGTGTTCAGCTCTGACAGTGCCGTGTAAAGCGTTGTGGATTTACCGCTACCGGTAGGCCCCGTAACAAGGATGATTCCATGCGGGTTTCTCAAAATATGTGTAAAGACCTTCCTCTCCTCATCATTAAATCCAAGCTCGGAGATATCTCTGGTCAGGTTACCTTTGTTTGTGATACGCATTACGGTTTTTTCACCGTATACGGTAGGGAGAATAGACACACGGATATCGTATTCTCTGTTGTCTACAAATGTAGTGATACGTCCGTCCTGCGGTTTTCTCTTTTCCGAGATATCCATACCGCCTACAACCTTCAGTCTGGCCACGATAGCCGGCAGCAATTTGATATTGTATGTCATTCTCTCAAAGAGAGCGCCGTCGATTCTATAGCGGACGCGCACGGATTTTTCCAAAGCTTCTATATGAATATCGGAAGCTCTCTGACGAACCGCCTGCTCCAACATGGAGTTTACCAGCTGTACGATAGGAGAATTGTTGACATCGTCGTTGATCATCTTGTCGATGTCTTCTTCCTGGAAGAGATCCGCTCTCTCAGCCTCGTAATCCTTAGCCGCCTTCGTCGCCTCAGCATTACCATAGTACTTATCTATGGCAATCATGATCTCATTAGCTGTTGCAACCACCGGCTGGATCATGCGGTTACTTACCATGGAAAGGTCGTCCACCGCCATCAGATCCATAGGATCCGACATTGCCATCAGGATGATATTCACATTCCGGTCATCATAGGCGTAAGGGATTGCCGAATACTTCTTTAATATATCGACATCAAACATAGAGATCAGATCCGCCGGGATCTTGGCATCCTGCATGTTCGCCCTGTCATATCCGAGCTGACGGCTAAGCGCGTTAGCCATCGTCTCTTCGGTAAGGAATCCGTTCTCAATGAGAACTTCTCCCAGTCTCTTCTTCTTATCCTTCTGGATTGCTAAGGCTTCTTCCAGTTTCTCCGGTGAGATGATACCTTCATTGATCAGCACATCACCGATTCTCAGTTTTCTTCTTCCGGATAACCCCATTCCTTCGTTCCTGCCGTTTCTCTGTTCTTTTTCTCATCAAGACTCGTTTTAACGGAAAATGAACACACTCCGCCCGTTAAAGCGTTTTTATGTTAATCATCTTAACAATATTTTCACAAATTGTAAACCCCAAAATCCAAAAAAAATGCGCATAAAAGCACAATTTTTTCCCTGTTTTTTGGTATTATTGTACATTTTTATGTCAATTTCTTACAAATTTTACACTTTTTTTATAAACCTATAATATGTTAACAAATCTTAAATTTTTAAACCTTCGAAATCATTGTTTTTACCCCCGCCTGTTGATATAATAATTTCGTTAATAATGCCACACTACAAAATAATGAACGGAGAGTAATCATGCACAACCGGACTAAACAGGTATCTTTTGTAACTTTTTTTCTATCCTTCGTAATTCCTACAGGCGTTTTTGCCTTAATGCTTTACGCCAAGCATGTGATTCCCTTCGGCACGGCGACAATCCTTCAGGATGTTTCTGACGATCATCCTCTTATGGTATTCTATCGCTTCCAGAAGAGCCTCCACGAAGGAACCTTCTCTCTGATCGCTCCTGCCGGTGTTTATGATCTTACCATGCTGGAAGCCTTTCCCTTTTATCTTTCAGGACCATTTACTCTCCTTGCAGCTCTGATGCCGGGAAGATATGCATTCATAGCTCTTTCCATCTTCCAGATTCTTCGCACCGGACTTGCCGGCTTATCCATGTGCTATCTCTTAAAGGACCGTATCAAACGTACAAATCCCGAAGAGACCCTTGCCTGTTCCAATCTGATCTGTTTTCTGTTTTCCTGCGCCTATGCTCTTTCAAGCTGCTTTGTCGTACAGGAGATTGATTTCAGATTTGCTGACTTCGCCTTTTTATTTCCGCTCCTTTGGATGGGATACGAAGCTCTTCTCCGCGAAAAGAAACACGCTTTGTTTCTTTTCACTTCCATCATGATGCTTCTCGAAAACGCTGCATTAGCTCTGATCATCCTTTTGCTTTTGCTTTTGCACCTTATCTGTTCGGATCGGAGGGAATATAAAGATCGCTCCATCTTTCGTTATATCGGATACAGCTTCCTTTCTCTTATGTTTTCTTCCGTTACCGTCATTCCGACATTAAAAACCGCGTTCAGCCATAAAGCGTTCTGGAACAGCTGGCCTGATTTTTCTTTTCACATGGACTGGTTTTCTTTTTTCATTCGGTTTATGCCGGATTGCGACTCTTCCGAACGCTTCTCCGACTATTATGGGATCAATCTGTATTTTACCCTGTTTTTCTTTCTGTTATTTATATTGTCATTCTTTTCCAAAAATTATTCCATTCGCAAACGAATCGGGCATCTGCTTTTTGCACTGATTCTCGTATTTGCGATCAACACCAATGCAGGCAGCCACCTTTTCTCCATTACAGGCTTTGAACAGGAGCAATTTTGCAATTTCGGATTTCTTCTGGTATTCTTTGGGCTCCTTCTTTCTTTTGATACAATATCTTTTCTGAAGGATATTCCGCTGCCATCCTTTTTTATCGCATTATTTTCCGCACTTACATTATATTTTTTTGCCAGTATACATGCCAAGGAGGGGATTGCACCCCATGACAATCTCCCGGTGCTGGTTTTCTTTGTTCTCTATCTGATATTATTAATTCTTCACAGACTTGGTTCAGTAAAGAAAGATCCTTTTCTTCTGATCTGCACCGTTTTGATTTTTACCGAGCTTTTGATCCAGACCGAGCATCTGTTGTACAACCTTTCCGAAGAACAAAACACACTCTCCGATCAAATTTCTTATTTGGATGAGAACCTCACCTTTTCCGATGATCCTTTTTTGGAGTCCGGTGCTGCGTTTCAGGAACCGGTCTCTTTCGATCTGCGTATTCTTCCCAAAAGCTACCTCCTTCCGGGATACTATAAGTCTGTCTCCAGACAGCTTTCGGACTTCGAGACCGCTAATGCCGTGTATTCTTCTCTGGGTGGAAAGGGAAAAATGTTTGAGGTTATCGATCTGCCTGTTTCAGCCACCCCTCAATCTTCCGCTATAAAAGAATCCTGCCAACCGAATAATATTTACATCTTCGAATCCAGTCAGCACGATTCTGACTACTATGAAGTACAGCTTAACATTACGCCCCAAAAGACTGCCCCTCTGTATTATTCTATCGACAATATTTCCTATGCCGATGACGGTAAGTCCGGAGAGCCCCTAAGTACCAGTATCTATCTTCCAAAAATGAATTACTTTTCCAATATCATGCAGGTGACGCCGGCTTATTTCAATAAGACCGGCTATGAAGAAATGACTAAAAATATACAAAACTCTCAACCCAAGCTCCATTTCACATTTGAGAGTATTATCGCTCAAACAGATTCATCAGCAGAATCTACGCTTGTATTGCCAGTATCCGCTTCTTTTCCGTCCGTAATCCGTATTGACGGCCAAGAAAGCGTTTCTTCTGATGCCCCTGCGGAGAAAACAGGAATTCTTCTTACCCCCGGAGCACACAGGGTGGAGATCTGCTGCCTGACTGCAGGGAATCTTCTTCCTCTGTTTTTATCACTACTGCTGTGTGTGTTATTCCTGATCTCGAAAAAAAACATCCCCGGCTTTTCATATAAGAAGGCCAGGGTTTTCCTCCAAAATCGATGCAAAGAGTTTTATTGTATTGCGGACCATATCGCCGGATTTTTCGCAGCACATAGCACCGCCATCTTGTCTTTTCTGATCCCGTCTATTCTTCTGCTTATATCCTGTGTGATCGGAAAATTCGCTCCCTTTGGCGGCAGTGTCTATTTCAAAATGGACGGGGCAGGATTAACTCTTCCGAACCAGTACTTCCTCCGTTCACTGATGCAGGCCGGGAATCCGGATTATTCCCCAATAAGCGGTGGCGGAATGAACGCATATTATACCAATCCGTCTCCCTTTGTAAATCTCTGGTTGTACCTTTTCCCGGAAGGATCTCTGATCGTTCCCTCCACAATCCTGTCCATTCTCTTTATATCCCTGTGTGGTCCTTGCCTGTATCTGTATCTGACACGGAGACTGACAGGAAGAAGAGTTCTGAAAAAAGATAAGCGAATCCTGATCTTCACCACCGCCTATGCTCTCTCTGCTTACAATCTTAATTTCAGATGTTTCCTGAACTGGCCTGAGATTGCCGGAATTCTTCCTTTGCTTTTACTTGCAATGGACTATCTTATCATTAAAAGGAAAAAAGCTTTGTATGTAATTCTTCTTTCCTACTGTATGATCATCAACACCATGAGCGCCATTTATCTGTGTATCTTTCTGTTTTGCTGGTTCTTCCTGTATCAGTTTGAAAACAAAAAGGACTTTTTCGTCAAAGCTGTCCGCTTTGGTCTGTCCTCCATTCTCAGCGCCGGCATGGCGCTTTGGATCCTGGCTGTAAATGTGCTTGCCCGGGGATCGTTAGGATATAATGCCAGCGATTCCATTCTACCGGACATCCTCTGTTTTTACCAAAGCTACTTTTCTTCCTTAAAACAAACCTTTCTCTTTGCGCAGCCAGTTGTGATCACAGAAGAAGACGGTGCGATCAATCTGTATTGCAGCGTGATCTGCCTGCTCCTTTTTTGCTTTTTCCTGCTTGTCGCTAAAAAGAACAAACGATATTATGGTCGCCTTCTGATCGCTGCATTTTTATTCGTTTCCAGCAACAACGATATGTTAAGCTACTTTTGGAATGGTCTTCATTACCAAAGTAAGGTTCCAAACAGATATTCATTCCTATTAATTTTCCTGTTACTGGACCTGTCATTGGAGGGATTGTTATCCATCCGTAAAGCAAGCCGTGTTCAGATTATTTTAGTTATAGTATCCGCGCTTTTATTCGTGGTAGCCACTACTCTGGCCGTCGGAGATCCCCTGTCCGGCCTCAGTGTGGTTTGTACCGCTTTGTTGATCGTTATTTACGGCGTTCTTCTTTTCCTTTCGCAATATGTTAAGCAAGGAGGCAAAAGAATCTGTTATACCATTCTTGCTATTATCGTTTTGACTGAGCTTACGGTAAATAATGCTTATCTGTTCTTGCAGGAAGACTACGGCGACGGAGTCTACGTAGATGAGAATATCGCAGTAACAGATTTTGCAAAGCAAAATAAACTGATTGAAGATGAACAATCCCGGCTCACTTACCTGTCCAACGAATTTGTCAACCAGAACCTTGTAAACAACGTGCCAAGTGCCAATCAGTTTTCCTCCTATACAACATCGTTCCAAACCTCCTTTGCAAGCTCTTATGGATACTACGATGCTCCAAATCATATTGCAAACACCACCAACGAAACGCCTTTCACCAATGCCATGCTAAACGTTGGTACCATGATCGTCAATTCCACTGTAACTTCCCCTTACATCGACACTGCTCATTATGACGTTTGCGGGAAATATGAAGATATGTTTTTACTTAAGAATGATCGTCGTCTTTCTCTGGGCTTCTACCTTCCGGCATCATTTTCGAAAATTGCAGAAAACGTGGAAAAAACCTATGATCTTGCCAACGCCTTTACCAAAGTTTACAAAACAGATCATCCTATCTACTCGCAGATTTTGGACCTGAAACTAATCTCAAAATCTGATCTTAAAAAGCAGTATCAAAACAGCCTTCCGGTCAATGGATGTGTAGTGGAAGAAGGGCATAAAGACTCCATGACTCCATTCCATGCCACTATAAAGGTGTGTGTGCCGGAAAACGGTGAATATTATTATCGGAATTCTGAGTTCTATTATTTAGGGGAATTAAAGACAGATGAGGAATACGAATTCACAATCCCTGTACGCTCTGATGAGGAAGCCGGCTGTCTGGTGCGCTATGATGATGACGCTTTTCAGGCTTTCTATGAAAAGGCTTCAAAGAATATGCTTCATATAAAAACATACGAAAATGATAGATTTGATGGTTCCATAAACTGTCCCGAGGATGGTTATATCATGTTGTCCATCCCCTATGAAAAAGGCTGGAAAGCAACTTTAGACGGAAAAGATGTGAATATAGATTATTATAAAAACGGCGCCATGATGATCGCCGCTGATAAGGGAGAGCACGAATTGCAGATGCGCTTTACAGCTCCCGGAAAGCGGGAAAGCATATTGCTGACCATCCCGTTCTGGATCATATGGGTATTGCTCTTATTGTATGAGAATAACATCCTGCGCTTCGCCAAAAAAGCATCCTCTTCGAAACAGGATATGCTTAATGTCTGAGCGCATTGGGGTATATATTACTCTTTCATTTCACACGTATGTTTTACAAAGACGTTTTTTATGCTGTCAATGCCATAACCCGCTCCGGAGTACACGCGGACGACCGCCGGATTGTTGGATGATATAAAAGTATATAACATTTTTCCACCCAGGCTTTTTGCGATGTCCAGTTGCTTATATACGATGGCACTCCCGAGTGGTAAAGCTTTTCCCATATTATAAACTCCGCCCAACACCGGGTAAAAGCAGCCGGTTTTGGTTTCTTTCATGCAGGAAAAACCGATCGGCTCTTCTTTATATTTGTAGGTAAAAAGCTTTGCGCCTCTTTCTTTTTCATCCTTCATCCAGAGTATGTATCTGTCATACGCCTGTTTTCTCGTAAAAAACGGGTCCAGTATTACTCTGTCCGTTTGAAACATACCCTGTCGGATATTTTCTATCATAATATCCGTTTCTTCTTCGCTCATCTCGGAAAATGAAATCCTGTCTACCATTCTCTGAATCATTTCCGGGCAAGCCACATTTTTCAGATTATGAGAAACTCTGATGCTCGCCTCTGCAAAGAAAAAACCATATTCGGTAAGCAGGGAATATAGATCCAACCTTGCCACAGGTGCCTTAACAACCTGATAATCAGCATCTGACTCTTTTAATGCTTTTTCCACCTTTTCCGGCGAATCATCATTTTCGATCTCTATTTCCTGTGTCACCAAACCCAGATTACGCTTTTCCCATATTGCATCGATTATTCTCACAATATCTCTCCTTCAACCACATATTACTCAGCACTTTAACTATGCGAGAGTTTTTCCACTATTCTCTGTTTCATACTCTCCACGTCCAGTCCGCTTTCTTTCATCTGATAATGATAGCTTCCAGCGTGCACAAAGAAATCCTCGATCCCCAAAGGAAGGATCGGTTTGGGATTTCCTTCCCGGCATAACTGTTCAGCTACCGCTCCGTATAATCCTCCCAATACGCTATGTTCCTCAGCCGTGACCAAAAGCTTATGTCTTCTGTTCGCATCCAGAAGTGCTTCTTTATCGATCGGTTTGATCGTATGCATATTGAGTATGGTACAGGAAATCCCATCCTTCTCTAATTGTTTTGCGGTCTGTATAGCATAATAAACCATGGAGCCTGTTGCAATAATGCATACATCTTCGCCCTCCCGAAGTTTCACGGCTCTTCCGATTCGGTAATCATAGTCTTCTTTATAGACGATCGGAGTGTTCATCGGACCTGTCAGTCTGATATATGTCGGATCAGGTGTTTTAGCTGCTGCCATCATAGCCTTAACGACCTCTGTACAGTCCGCCGGTGAGATAACGGTAATATTGGGAAGAGCGCGCATAAGCGCAAGATCCTCCACGCTCATATGGGTAGCACCCAGGGCTCCGGCCGCATATCCTGCCGTTAGGCCGATCAGTTTGATCGGAAGCTTCATGTAAGACATATTTACCCTGACCTGGTCCGCACAGCGGGATGTGCAAAAGCTCGCATACGTATTGGCAAATGGAATAAAGCCTTCCTTTGCAAGGCCCGCAGCTGCCCCGATCATGTTTTGCTCTGCAATTCCAAAGTTATACAGCCTGTCAGGAAACGCTGCTTTAAATCTCTCGAGTCCGGAAAAAAAGCAGAGATCTGCCGTCAGCATCAATACGTTTGGATCCGATTCTGCCAGTTCAACAGCTGCAACACCGTGTGCACCACTCGGTCCAAGAAGTGACCATGTTCTGATGTTTATTCTGTTATATTCGATCATATGCCAGCCTCCAGTTCTTTCAAAGCCTCTTCGTAGCGTTCTTTGTTGAGGCTGGTATTATGGTATTTCCAGTTATTCTCCATAAAGGAAATTCCTTTACCCTTTATGGTCTGCGCCAGAATAGCAAGAGGCTTATCTCCTCTATGCTCATATGCTCTCAGTATTTCCTCTGTGTTATGACCATCTATCATGAAAGTCTCCCACCCAAAATCCTTCCACTTGCTCTCAAAAGGATCCATCGCCAGAATATCATTTGTATAGCCATCATACTGGATCGCGTTCATATCAACTACGGCAACAAGCTGATCCAGACCATAATGAGAAGCACTTGCCGCTGCCTCCCATACAGAGCCCTCATCGCATTCTCCATCTCCGAGAAAAACAAAAACACGCGGCTTTGAATTATTATTTCTTTGCAAAGCAAGACACGTCCCGACTCCTAAGGAGAGGCCCTGTCCCAAGCTTCCGCTTGCAAACTCAATGCCCTGCAAGCCGTTTAATGAAGGATGACCGCCAAGACGGCTTCCATCCTTTTTGAACGTGTCCAGCTCTTCCTCACGAATGATCCCCGCTTCAACCATGGCAGGATAAAGCGCCAAAGCCGCGTGACCTTTGCTTAGGATCACGCGGTCACGCTCATTCCAGTCAGGCTCTTCAGGTCTGAACCGAATGCAGCCACTATACAGGCATGCCAGCAATTCAACCATGGAAAGGCTTCCGCCCAGATGCGCGCCGGCATTTCCGGCTTTATAAGTCATATCAAGAATATGCCTGCGAATCCGTTTTGCCGCATCTTCGCATTTTCTTACCGTTGCTGCATCTATCATATCAAACTCCCCCGTCTACTCTGATCACCTGTCCTGTCATATAACTGGCCATATCGCTGGAAATAAAAGCAATTACATTTGCAACTTCCTCCGGCCTGCCCATACGTTTCATAATAACCTTTGAAAGCATCTCTTCCTTCAGATCATCTTGGATCTCTCCTCCCATATCCGTATTGATCATCCCCGGCGCAACAGCATTCACTCGAATGTTATTGCCCGCAACTTCTCTGGCAAGATTCTTCATTCCTCCGATCAGAGCTGCTTTAGCGGAAGCATATGCGTATTGTGACGGCGTTCCATCCAATCCCGCTATCGACGAAATGTAAACGATACTCCCCCTATTCTGCCGGATCATAAGCCTGACAACATATTGCGTCAACAGGGTAACCGCCATATAATCCGTTTCAAAAACGCTTTTGATATTCTCCATACTGCTCATAAGAAAAGATGTCTTTTCTCCGGCCACCCCGGCTGCCGAGACCAGAATATCCACATCTTTTTTCTGCTTATGAATGCTTTGCATCGTCTTTCTGACCTGTGTTTCATCCGTCACATCAAAATACACCGGCCGGATATCAACATTATACCGCTCAGCCAAAGACTTCATATCCGCTTCAAAGACATCATCCTGTTTTCTGGCACATGCCCAGATATCAGCTCCCTGAGCTGCAAAGGTTTCGACGGTCGCCCGTCCGATACCCCGACGCGCTCCGGTAATTATGGCATTTTTCCCCTTTAACATCATAGTTCAAACCTTTCCGTTAGATAATCGTTACCCTTCTTGACATCTGCCTGATCAGGTCATATCCATCCCAGATCAGTGTAAAATCCATAGATTTGCCCATCGGTACGATCCGGTCTATTCCTATGGGCCTTACTTCCTCAAGGAACGCTCTGAACTCTTCTTCCGCAACTCCGTAGTAAGTAATCGTCTGACAACGTTTATCACAGATATTTGCTATCTCTTTCAGGTCTTCTATATCTTTTTCAAAATAGAATCCACTGTTGTATTTATAATCCATCAGATCCTTATCGAGCCGGTCCACGCAGATACGTGTGATCAACATGTCTTCGCTTTCTGCCAGCCTGACTTCTTTTTGGGCTGCCACATTGTAAAGAGCATTCAGTTTTCCGACAGCCTGTACGGGCGCAAGCGTATACTTATTCGCAACCAGTTCATGAACCCGGTTCCAGAAATCAGCCTTTGCTTCCTCTTTTTTCTTTCCCCTCCAAAAGATGATCCTGGGCGCAGTACAGGCGTTTTGATCCGAATAATAAGTATCATTATAGAAATTCTGAACAACCAGATCTTTTCGTTCTGCCTCAAGATACGCATCAGCATCTATTACCGCAGCAGAATGACGGTCTGCAAATGTGATCTCCGTCGTTCTGGCGGGAATATCGGACTTTCGAAGCTCAGCCACCGTCATATCACCGCCCCAGATCACCCGAACGCTGCAAAGGGCTGAAAAGAAATCAGTAATCTCCTTCGACGGAGGAAATTTCACAAAACAAATATATGGTTCCATCTCTTTATATTCGTCTGAAAGAAGCCCCGCCACAGCGTTGCTTATGATATCCACCTGTTCAAATGGTTTCCCCGGCAGACGGACAATATTGGCATTACCTGCAAGAAGTCCTGACGCAAAACTAAAGGCAAAGTTTACCGGAACATTGGATGGTGTACTGTGAAAAACGATCCCTTTTCCCAACCTGTCACGAATATCATCATATTTCTGTTTTTCCTTTAGAAGAGCTGCCTTACGGCACCAGAAACCAAATGTCGCAACATCGGGATAGTCCCTGTTTTTCATCAGAATGCCCGACAGAGAATTCAAGAAATCAACCACCTTATCATCAAAGGGTCTAAGCGGCCTTATATCTTGCATTTTTGCAATCGTTTCTTCATTGCCGACTATATATTGCAATTCTTTAAAACTTGCTTGCATAAGTATCACTGCACCCCCTGATCTCAGCATTCTTCAATCTTCCGTTGATCTTAAAGTATTTGCCCTTGCGGCCACATGGGCAGTCATCCTCCCCTAAGATCACACCTTCGTCCTCCGTCAGGAGGCTATGTCCCGGATAGGATTCCGGAATAGTGGAAACCACCTGAACGATCCCCGTCTCCCCGATACCGGCAACTGAAAAATCAAGACCGCGACGGATGATAACATCCGAAAAAACGGATGCATGCAGATGTCCGCATTCGCACTCCATATAGATGCATCCCGTCTGCTCAACCATACCATAGTAATCATGTATCTGTTTCAAACCGCACACATCCTCGAGACGCTTATGAAATTCGTCACGGCCTACCGCTTCCGAGGTCAGCTTCTTCCACCCTCCTCCATGAATAAGAATACCGTTTGACAAATCAAACCGGATTCCATCCTCTCTCAGTCGGAGCAGCTCCTTGTAGAAGTGCTGCCAGATCATAAAAGTAAAACCGAAAAGCAGAATCCGTTGCCCTTTATACTTCTCCAAAAACTCCTTCAGCGCTTCCACATCAAGCTGCATTTCGTCATTCAAGGCATAGATCTTTTTTGCACCAAAAATGGAGAAGCCCAGTATCCCTGCTCCTCTGGCGGAAAACATCGCCCTGTTTTTTATCACTCCGGGGCAATCTATTACGATCATCGGCATACGACCTGATCCGGTAAACTCCGAAACAATCTTAACCATGGCCTTCTGCTGATTGGTTGACGTCGCTTTGTCAAGATAAATCTTCGATACAGCCTGTCCTGTCGTTCCTGATGAAGTCATGGTTTTAACAACTTCCTCCTTCGGAACCGACCTCAGATCATGTTCCTTGAACATGCTGACCGGAAGAAACGGCAGTTGTGTGTAAGTCCGCACGTCAGTCGCATCAAAACCGATCGCATCTAAGATCCTCCTATACTCCGGACATTTTTCCCGATGAAGCTTTGTAAGCTCCGTAAGCCTGCTCGTCAAAAGCTTTTCTTTTTCCTCTTTGCACAATGAATACGGAGGTTTTTCCAAAATCTCTTCAAACGTCATCTCGTTACCCTTCCATACACAGTCTTGATCGAATGATCCCGGCCATCTCTTCGTGATGCTCCTGAATAAAAAAATGCGTTCCGTCAAACTGACAATACTCGCACTGAAAAAACTTCTCCCACAGTTTCATTTCCGATAAAGGTGTATCTTTTTCGGAATAAAAAACAGTTGCCGGGACAGTTATCCGGAGCTTTAAGTTTTCAAATCTGTACTTCCCAATAATCGAGTAATCAGCCGCATAAAGCGGAAGATAGGTTCTCCAGTATGTTTTATTGTTGATCAGCTTTTCCGGAACGGCTCCAAACTGTATCGTTCTTTGCTTTACCCATTCTGTCAGCGTTTCATCGTCTGCTTTAAAGGGTACGACCCTGTTTTGAGGATCGTGTGCCGCAAGAAAGACTCTTTTGGGCTCAGGTATATCTCCCGCATTGCATATTCTCTTTAGTACTTCCACCAGGCTGATCGTGCCCATACTATATCCAAAAAGGGCGTAGTCCCCGCCCTTATACGCCTGTCTAAACAGCATATACATATCATCTGCCAGTTCATCAAAATCATGGTAAAAGGGTTCCCTATGCCTTGTTCCATGTCCTGAATATTCCGGTTTGACACACTCGATCTTCGGTAGCTCTTTTTCTATCTCATCAAAAAAAGAGCAATTTCCTCCGGCATAGGTATAGCAGAATAATTGTACTTTACTCTTCATAGTATTTTTCCAGTTTTACATAAACCGTTTTACCGGAATCGTTCTTCGGGATCTCATCAATCACCACTACCTTAAAGGCCGCAGGATTCAGTTTTGTTTTGCCGATCACAAAATCTTTGACAACATTGGAAGACTTTTCATCCGTTACAAAAATGTACATATGGTCATCCTTGCCGGCGCATGCCGCTTCGGTTTCAAATTCCCCTTTGATCATACGCTCCACTTCATCCAGGTTTACACGATTTCCATATATTTTCAAAAAGCGTTTCTTACGACCGACAATATAAAAAAATCCTTCTTCATCAAACTGCGCCATATCACCGGTTTCAAGGATCCCGCATCGTTCATCACCCAGCACAAGATCCTCTCCTTTTTCCGCATACCCCAAGGTGACATTTTTTCCCTCATAAACAAGTTCTCCTGTAACATGGGGTGTTGAGATCTCACTTCCATCAGCTGCAACGAGACGAAACTTACCGCCGGGTATTACGATACCCATAGAGCCCTTCTTCTCAACTGCTCTCTCCGGAGGCAAATATCCCATGCGCGCTGTGGCTTCGCATTGTCCGTACATTACCACAAAATGCTTTCCCTGCTCCTTAGCATACTTGGCAAATCTTTCATGTAATTCCGGCAGGATCTTTCCTCCTGCCTGCGTCATTGTCCGAAGACTCGGAAGGTTCATACGATAAAAGCGGAGCTTATCCAGCATCTCATAGGTGTATGGAACACCGCCAAATGAAGTCGCCTGCCGCTCTTTAAAGAAATTCCAGAATTCCTTCTGCAACACACCTTTATCGGTAACAAGAATCGTTGCACCAACCAGTAAATGAGAATTGATGATGCTCAAGCCATAGGTATAATTCATCGGGAGCGTCGTGATTGGTCTCTCGGTCTCATCAAGTTCCAGATATTCAACGATGGACCTCGCATTGTTTAATATGTTTTCATAACTCTGCCGAACGAACTTAGGAGAGCCTGTTGATCCGGAAGTGGTAAGAAGAAGTGCAAGTTCTCCGTACAAAGGATACGCCTGCTCATATGCCGTTTTAAGCAATACATATTCATAGCGGGAATAAACACTCTCCCCCCCCGCAAACTGCTCCGCCTGATCCTTGGGAACCCACAAAAAACAGGGATGATATGCTTCCATCAGCGTTTTTAAAAGTTCTTCATCCAAATGGCTGTTCAACATTACCGGAACAATACCGTTATTAACAAAACTGATATATCCAAAAGCAGAACCGATCTCATTTCTGCAGAGGCAAAACACAATACACCTTTCTCCTGCAGCCTTCACCAGTCTATCCGCCCCTTCATTCAGTTCTCCATAGGTGACAGACTCTCCCCTGTCATCTATCATGGCGATGTTCTCTTTAAAAGCATCCAGATCCCATATTTTCCCCATCAGAATTCTACTCCATAATCATCTTTTGCAAGAATTTCCTTCCCTTTTTGATAGCTGCTGAAGTCAATAATGTCATCTGTATCCATCATGATATCAAATGCATCTTCAAGCGCTGCGATCAGTCCCATATGACCTACGGAATCCCACGCATCAATATCCTGATATTTCAAATCAGGCAGCATATCCTCTTTGATTTCAAATGTCTCAATAAATGCGTTGTTGTACTTTTCCAGATTTGTCATTTCATAAACCTCCCAGATTGTTAATAAATTTCACTTCGATCACATAAGCGCCGGCGCCGACTCACCCAACATGATAACGATAAAGTACACAATCCCTGTCAGGTAGTGACAGCTCGCTATTACAATTCCTGTAATCTTATCCCATTTCTCTCTCTCATGAAATCTGCCGAAAAAAGCAACCAGACTATATGCCATTAAAACATATGCCGCTGCCGGCATTCCCCAGCCAAAATTCCCGTCAGCTTCCCGCGCACCGGATTCATGCAGCAAAATGGTTTCCAAGAAAGCCGTAGCATATAACAAAAGCGCTGTTTTAATCTCTGTCTTATTGATTTCTTTCCTTCCTCCCGACCAAATAACATAAAGGGGGAACGCCAATCCAAATATCAGCCTCAGCGTACTCATAATCACCACTTCAAGCGGTTCTGTTCCGCCAAGACCGAACACTATCCCGCTTTCTTCTCCGGCTTCTGTTATACCTGAAAAGGAAGCTATATATTGATAAAGTAAAATGCCAAGAGATGGAAACGCCAGACACCCAAACAGAATCTGATTGGCTATTTTTTTTATGCCATCCCTCACCAAATCCGCAATCAGTCCAATCAGCATAACAGGGTAGAATGCCAGCATAAAACTTGGTTTAGACAAACAGCATAACACTGAAAAGAGAATAAACAAAGAAACGTCCTTGCCTTTGAAACTCTCCCTGTACCCCTCTTTAATTTTAAAATAGTAAATAAGGAGCGGAAAAATAAGCAACCGCATCAAAAGGTATGGTCCGTTATGCCATGGCTGCGTGTTTAATTGCGTATAATAAAAAAAAGGAAAGACTGCCGGAAGAGCTATACTTGCCGTAAACAGAAGGAGAACGGACAAAAGGCCTGCAGCAGACTTATCAAAGCCGTAATATCGGAAAAAAAACTTATTTATCAAAAAAGTCCCTACGATCAGTGATGTAAGAAAGAGCGAGCACCCTATAGGATTAAGGCCGCCATTTAGTTTATTGATAATCCGCAATATATAATAATAAATGCTATAATGACTGGTTTTTTCCAGTGCAAACTTTATGTGCACCGGGAGGTCGCTTCCATAGGGTTTCCCTATAGCAAAAGGGCCTGTCGGATTCAGCGCCTGCCTGTAAAAAAGATACAGACAACACACAACAATCCCTAAAACCAAACCAGCCACCAACAGCGTGCCTTTATCCTCTATCTTTTTTTTCATTTTTCACTCACCTCAATATTCATTGTTTCTCTTACCACATACTGCGGTGAATTATTAATACAGATAAAGATCCTCCCCACATATTCTCCTATCATTCCCAATAGGATCATGATCAGACCATTTGAAAGCGAAAGCATCGCCATAATGGAACTGTATCCTATCTTCACGGCAGGATTTACGATTTTTCTCACTATAACAAAAATACCAAATGCCAAACCAAAAGCAGCAAACAAAAACCCTATTATAGTTGCCACCCGCAATGGTTTAACAGAAAAAGACAAAAATCCGTTTACAAACAGGGAAAATGATTTCCCGAAGGTAAAACCACTTGTATTTGAATCAGCCCTGTCTCTTTCCTCCATGGGTATTTCTTTCACACGCTTGGATACCCTCAGATAGAGTCCTTCAAGATATGGATAGGGGTTTCTGTATTTGATCATTTCGTCGCAGACAAATCTTTTTGCCGCTACAAAGTTCTCAAATCGCAACCCTTTTCTTTTTTCCAGCATGATCTCCGACATCAGAAGATTCACGTTACTTCCCAGCTTTTTGAAAATAGATTCTTTCTTAATCGTGTATTTTGCCGTAGCAATATCGCACTCGTCCTTTTCCAAAGCATCGATCAGCTTCCAAAGCTCATTTACAGGGGACTGATAATCGTCATCCAGATTAACGACATAGTCTCCGGTCACGTAAGAAAACCCCGCCAGAACCGCAGCATGCTTGCCCATATTTTGGGCAAAGTCCACAAGCTTAATTCTAGAATTAGCAGATGCTAACTTTTTCAGCACTCCCCAAACTCCGTCGGGGGAAGCGTCATTGACACAGATGATCTCATAGTCATACTCCGGACGTTCTCCAACAACTCGTCCTATTTCTTCTGTAACTTTTTCAATGGTTTGCTCGCTCCGATAACACGGAATCACAAAGCTCAGCTTTTTCATATCCTCTATCCCCATCATCACTTAAGTTCCAAAGAATTCCCTGACCTTTTCAATCACGAAAGCCCTGTCATCTTCCGTCAAACCATAGTACATAGGTAATCGAACGAGCCTCTCACTTTCACTTGTAGTGAAACGGTCTTCCCCATGGAATCGCCCGAACCTTCTTCCGGCCTTGGAAGAATGGAGCGGTACGTAATGAAAGACTGCCAGAATCCCGCTTTCCTTCAAAAAGCCAAGAAGCTTCGTGCGTTCCTCCAGATCACGGCATTTAAAATAAAACATATGGGCATTATGCTCGCATTCTTTTGGTATATAAGGCAGCGTGATCCTCTCTTTTTGTTCCAGATCTTTCAGCCCTTCATAATACTCGTTAAATGAATTCATTCGATCCGTTGTGATCTTGTCCGCGCACTCCAGCTGTGCCCACAGATATGCCGCATTCAGTTCACTGGGAAGATAGGAGGACCCCCAGTCTACCCATTGGTATTTATCCACTTCGCCGCGGAAGAATTTCTTACGATCCGTTCCCTTTTCCCGGATGATCTCCGCTTCTTCCACATATGCAGTATCCTTCAAAACAAGTGCGCCGCCTTCACCCATACTAAAGTTTTTGGTCTCGTGAAAGCTATAGCAACCGAAATCGCCTATCGTACCCAGTGCGCGACCTTTATAGCTGCACAAAACGCCCTGTGCCGCATCTTCCACCACCAAAAGGTTATGTCTCTTGGCAATGTCCATGATGGTATCCATCTCGCAGGCAACACCGGCATAATGCACCACCAAAATCGCTTTTGTGCGCTCCGTAATGGCGTCTTCTATGAGTTTTTCATCGATATTCATGGTATCCGGCCTGATGTCTACAAACACCAGCTTCGCACCTCTTACCACAAATGCATCCCCACTGGACACAAACGTATAAGAAGGAAGGATGATCTCATCCCCCTCCCTGATCTGCCCCAGAAGCGCCGACATCTCAAGAGCATGGGTACAGGAGGTGGACAGCAATACTCTGTTGGCTCCTGTCTGCTCTTCAAGCCAGGCATTGCATTTCGCGGTAAATTCGCCGTCTCCGCTGATCTTGCGGTTCTTTATCGCCTGCTCGATGTATTCCAGTTCTCTGCCCGTATGAGGCGGTATATTGAATGCTATATTGTGTTGTTCCATAACCCCTTACACCTCTGTCATTTTCCCATCTATTATACCACAAACAAGCAGCGCTTGCGCCTATTTTATTGTTTTTTTAGATTCTGGAAAAAGAGCCCCCTGTCCATCGACAGGAGGCTCTCATTTTCGTGCATCAGATCATCTCATCAGCCTTTTTTAATTTTCACTTTCTTGCCCTGACCTTTGCCTGTGAATAATTCCTTTTGTGCTTTGAATTTCTTCTTCGGCAATTTGATCACTGCCTTCTTATGAATCTTCTTAAAGGCATTATCACCTACAGTCTTGATCTTCGTAGACTTAAAGCTGATGGTCTTAAGCTTCTTATCTTTTTCAAAAGCAGAAGCTCCAAGGGATTTGAACTTCGTGGAGATCACATTCATCTTGGTGAGGCTGGTGCAGCTCATAAACGCTTCATCTCCAATAGTCTTAAGAACGCTCTTCTTTTCAAAGGTTACAGTTTTCAGCTTACTACATCCCTTGAATGCCGCAGTTCCGATCGACTTCACCTTCTTGGGAATTACGATCTTGATCAGCTTCTTACACTTCATAAATGCCTTGTCACCGATTTCGGTTACCGTATTAGGCATTGTAACACTTGTCAGGCTGCTGCAGCCTTCAAATGCACTTGTAGGGATCAGCTTAACATTTCCCTGTATCGTAACATCTTTCAGTGCTGTACATCCCGAGAAGACTCCCTCCGGAAGAGTTTCCACATTTGCGCCGATAATGACTGACTGAACAGTCTTATTATCCTTAAATGCATCTGCAGCGATTTCAGTGATCTTCACATTTCTGCCGTAAATTGTAACATCAGAAGGTATCGTCACATTTGCCTGACCTTCCTGAACACTTGTAAAGGAAGCCGTTGCTCCATTTCCAAAGGCATCCGGTGTTTGAGTGATCGTCAGACTTCCGCCAAGATCTTTCATGACAATCGGCTTACTGCCATCCAGACTCGGTAAAGCCATTTGCAACACAAGTGCATAACACTCTACGATACTTCCATCCGAATTTGCAGCCTGTGCTCTGATCTGCACCTCTTTCGGCTCGGCTGTCACGTTCAAAATCTTCACTACGCCGTTTGCATCAATGGAAGCAGTACCCGGATCGCTGCTGATAAATTGCAGTTTTGCACGTGTCAAACTCCGCCAATTGTTCAGGTTCCCTTCCTCTCTCGACAATGTGCCATGCTTGTAAAACGAAAGTGAATCAAGGACGCTGAAGGTATCTCCTACTTCATAGCCGCCTTTTTCGGTTATCGACTGCGGAACGCTCAATCCAATGCTTTCCACATCTGCGAAAAGATTAAAGTTCCAGATCACTTTCTGGTTCGGATAACCTGCCAGATACATCGTAATGGTAGCTTTACCGCACTTCTTGAAATCAAGTGTAACATAGTTACCCTTCACTGCTTCTTCCAGAACGCTCACTTCCTCACGTGCCGGAATAACGCACTTGGAAGGAATCAGCTCACCGCTGGCAGTTTTATCAAATTCCGCATTAGTTCCGTCAATTCCGATCACATCTGAATTAGATGTCATAACCACCAGCTTCATCGCTTCCTGGCTCGGAATTGCAGTTGTGTTTTTAGCTGTCGGCAGAATATCATAATAGACATCCATACTCTGTCTGTTTGCCGTGATATCAAGCGTGGTATTAGCAGAAGACATTCCCGTTGATTCATTGCACGTAATCATCTTATGAACGCTTGTCTGTGTCTGCTCTTCATTCATTTGCAGCATTCTGGGGAAATAATTCACATCGGATACTTCCACCTTGAAGTCAGCGGAGAATTTTGCCTGAACCTTATTACCTCCGCTTAATAAAGATAATGTATTCTGGATTACAAAATCTATGGGTTTACTCGTTTTCTTTAAGCCCTTGATTCTAAAGGTACATACGTCTCTTCCGTACCCAAGTTCACGGTGCTTTTCATCTTCATTCGTAATTTTTTGATAATAAGGTTCCTTTATTAAATTCTCACTTTCAATAGTGTAGCGATAATATGGCTCGCTTGCAATCACCTTAAAGTATTCCTGAATAGAAGGATCCTTTACCGTATCTGTTTCTTTACCCACATGCATAGGCATAATAGAAGGACTCTCCAGATCATATACTGACAAATTATAAGGGAATGCCATCTCAAGGCCAATCGGTACAGTTACCGGATCGGACTTAACCACAATTGAAAAGCCACCGGCCGGAGAAACATTTGTAGATCCAAACACGCCCTCTGAATTAAACGCGCCTCTCATGATGGTTGAAGTTGCGTATACTTCAAGCCTGTTCAAGCTCGGACATCCACTCATTGATTCATCCGCAATTGCTCCCACTCTGGATCCCAGCGAAACCGTGTGGAGAAGCGGGCAACTAGCAAACACATAACTGTCCAACGTATCAAGGCTTGTCGGCGAAAGGTCAACAGTTTCCAATGCTGAATACGAAAATGCATCGCGTTCAATTGTCTTCAGATTCTTCGCTTTAGAAAAGTCAACCTGCTTCAAACCTTTATCCGTGTGCTCTTCAACAACCGTTTCTCTTCCATCAAAGGTTCCATTGCCGTAGTCAAGTGTCTTTTGGAAAGCGCCCACTCCGATCGATCTGATCCCGGTACCGAAAACAACTTTACCCAAAGAATAACAATCCGAAAAAGCATATGAGCCGATTTCAGTCAATCTGTCAGGAAGCGGTGTGCTGTCGCTCATCACCAGCTGATAATTATACCCAAATGCATATTCACCGATCTTCAAATCAACAGGGTTCTCCTTAGAACCCGGATTCTCGAACGTAACCTTTGTCAGGCCCGGATAGTCCGTTGTCCCATCCGAAATGTGGCCCTGGAATGCTCCCTGTCCGATCTCCGTGATCGTGGCAGGAATCTTAATTTCTTTCAGCGCCGAAGGCCAGGGCTTATTCAACTTCTGTCCATCCAACTCTGCCGTATTGCAGCATGCAAACGTGTATTCTCCCAACACCTTTACTTTTCCGAAATTAATATTTCTCAGTTTGCATTGGAATTTTCCTCCTGACGTAAGGAACAGGTCGTTGTTACCGGTCTGGAACATCTCCCTTGAGGTCGTGGTATATTTTCCGTTATCAGGAAGGAATACTTCTGTCACAGATTCACAATCCGAAAAACACTTCTCACCGGTCTCCGTCAGATTCTCAAATCCGTTCTGATTTCTAAGGTCGATTGAAGTCAGACCTGCACAGTCAAAGAAAGCTGCCGGTCCGATTTCGGTAATCTGCTTCAAATAGTCGCCTTTAGGAAGACAATCTTTAATATTCTTAACATTGTTACAGCCCATAAACATGCTTCCCGGAATCACAGCCCAGATCACTGCTCTGTCTGCGCCGGCTTTTTCTGCATAAAGCCATTTTGCTTTTGCAATAGCTGTCTCTGCTACTGCAGCCGATCCACAGTCTGCATTTCTGATGTAGGTAGGAAAAACTGCCGTGTTTGGTTCTTTTACGCTCTTCGTTTCAATAGCATACAAAAGTCTGTTGGTTCTGAATGCGCCTTCACCCAATATAAGATTGCCTGTTCCGCTGACCACATCCGGAAGAATGATCTTTTCCGGCATATACGGGAACTGACTGGGAATGCCCGCCTCGATCTCTTTGTTTATCAATTTTACAAGGTATGCTGCATAATTATCAGACCGATATCCCGTCTCTCCATTTTTCGGATCAAAGTAAGCAAATGCCACGTCACCGATCCGATTCAGTTTAGTCCACGCACTCAGGTCAACCGAAGGATAAAAGCTGTTACCAAAGAAAGCTCCATCGCCAATCTCAGTTATAACCGCAGGATTTCCCGGAATCGTTGTTCCCGTAAGTCCGGCATCGTAGTAAAAGCTATCAGGAATCTCCGTAAGCGCCATGGGAAGCGTAGCGCTCTCCAGACTTAAACAGTAAGCAAATGCGCCGAATCCGAGTTCTGGTGCTGTTCCATCGGGTCTGTTACTGATTGCCATGGAGGGCAGTGAGAGGCACTCGTCAAACGACATCCAGCCCAGTCTCTTCAACACTGCCGGCATTGCATTTTTAGTCGCATCATGACTTTTTCCCGCTTCAGTAAACTCCTTAAGTCTAACGCACAGATCAAACGCAGCATTTCCAATCATAAACTCTGTGGTTTTTGCATTTCCCATAGCGGGATATTCAAAAGATGTCAATGCACTATTAAAAGCAAACGCAGCATCTTCAATCACAAATTTGTCCGCTTTTTCAATGTTGTATTTGCTCTTAGCCGGCACCGCTTTCACCTTTACTTCGCCCAGATTATGCACGCTTATCATGGAAAGCGAGCTGATCTTGCGTAACGTGGAAGGGAATGTAATGGTAGTCAGGTTGTCACCATTAAACACAGATCCTCTAACCGGACTAACTGTTCCTACAGGTGCAACTCCATAACAGTATTCCTGTGAATAATTATAAGAAATAACATCTTCCGTGTTCTGGCCCGCTCCTCTGATTCCGTCGCTTATTTCCGTCGTGACACTGGGATCCTTATGCTCACCAAAACGCTCAAGCAAGGTCATATTTCCAATGAATGTAGCGTCAGTAATAGCCGTATCAAAGAAAGCATGGTCACAGATCTTCTCAACCTTAATGCCTTCTTCAGCCACAACAGTTGCAAGCTTCTCGCATCCGTCAAACACAGAGCATTCCAGAGATGTAAGATTCTTAGACAGCCTAACTTCTGTTACTACCTTATCTTGGAAGAATGCTCCCTCGCCAAGCTTTGTAACATAATCCGGCAAATATACCTTTCCATTATCTGTGCTTGTATACAGGCTCGAAAGATTTGTTCTGTAAAATGCATCTTTACCAATCTCCAAGCTGCCACTCAGATTTGCCGGCAAACGCAGTTTTTCAAGGGGTTCCTTACATACGTAAGGCGATCCCCAACTCTTATCCTTATCTGCACAAAACGCATCCTGCGAGATCAATGACAGTTTCGAACACATGGAAAGGTCCAACTCTTTCAAATTCGAGTACTGGAAGCAACCTTCTCCTATGGTTGCAAGCTTCGATCCTGATTCGATTTCAACTGTCAAAGGAACATCCGGTCCTTCCTCCAAATCCTCCGTGCACTGCATAGCAAAGCAATATGCCGGAAGCACCGTGATACCGGCCGGTATCGTCACGGAATTAAGCGCGGTACAACCACCAAGAAGCGATGTTGCATCCTGCAATGCAGCACCGTTATTTGCTCCAAGAGCGGGGAGCGTAAACTGCGTAAGCGCAGTACAACCGCTAAACAGGTTGGATCCCGTGCCTTTGTTTTGCAGATTTGACGGTAACGTATTTACCGTTGACTCCGTACCGCCGGTCACAACATGGACCGTTGTCAATGCAATACATCCCTGGAACGCAGACTTCCCGATGGATGTGATATTATCGCTCATCACGAACCTTCCAAGCTTGGTCAGTCCGATAAACTCGCTCTCCGGAATAGCTGTGATCCCGGTTTGAGACACATCAATCACTGTTGCTCCGGTTGCATATCCCAGGCCTTCGATGGACTTAATGCCGGAAACACTTATGCTTGCATCCGTCAAAACTGTATTCGAACTTGTCAACTCAACAGATTCGAGTTCTGCGATATTACCAATGGTGATTGCTGCTTTGTCCACATTCGTTCCCTTTGCATCGTTATACAATGCAGTAAGTGCATCCAACAGCACACCGTCCCTCACGTATCGTGAAAGTGGATCACTCATATTGGTCGATCTGCTCTCAGAAGCGATTTCCTCTTCTTCAACCTCAGCAGCAGAATCATCGCTTTCCTCTGCCTCGTCCTGCACTGCTTCGCCATGCTGATCCCCGTCCACTTCTGCAGTCGACTCTTTTTCATCATCAGCCTTTTCTTCCCGGACGTCATCTGTTTTCACTTCCCCTGAGCCCGGCACAAACTCTGCCGTCTCATCGGAAATAACGAAATCCGGCGCAGGGGCAAGCGCTCTATCCGCCTCTGTTTTTGACGCTTTTCCCTCTTCTTTTTCATCCTCTTTGGCTTCTGTTGCCTCATCGGATGCCGCATCCTCTTCCGGCGCGATCTGTCCGTCAGAGATCTGCTCAGCGCTCTCCTGGGCCACAGTGGTGTCTGCCAGCACGGTAATACCGCTGCCGGATGCAACCATTGCCGCCGACAGAATGACCGCTGTCGCTTTGGTTAGCAATGCTCTTCTTTTCATATTATCCTCCTTCTGTGCTCTAAAGAGTATTCTGCCCTCGAGAGTATAAATACTCCTTGGAGCGAAACTACTTGTCCGCCGCCGTTTGCATGCGATGGTACGGCAGACTGCAATCGTCTAACATTATAACATTTCCGCCGCTAAAAATACAGTTTTTTCGATGCATTTTATACTCTTTTTATAATTAAAAAAGACCGGCGCGATTTGCGCCGGTCTGTCATCTCGCAGGTCTGAATATTTCACTTGTCAGACTCCGGAATATTCTATGTGGCCAGGCCGATTAGAACACCTTCGTCTTCATCTTCTCGGGATCTCTGGAGTACTGGATGCAGTCTTCCTTGGAGATCTTGCGGGACATATAAAGGGCCATCAGGGAATCATCCAATGTCATCATGCCCTCTTTTTTACCTGTCTGGATGATGGAATCGAGCATGTGGCTCTTTCCTTCACGGATCAGGTTGCGGACAGCGTAGGTTGCATGCATAACCTCGAAAGCGGCGCATCGTCCGTCGCCCGTGATGTTCGGGATCAGGGTCTGGGAGATGATCGCCTCGATAACGTTCGAGAGCTGTACACGGATCTGCTGCTGCTGATGCTCAGGGAATACGTCGATGATACGGTCGACGGTAGATGCAGCATCCACAGTATGCAGCGTGGAGAACACAAGGTGTCCGGTCTCGGCTGCGGTAATCGCGATACTGATGGTCTCAAAGTCACGCATCTCACCCACGAGGATAATGTCAGGGTCCTCACGGAGGGCAGCTCTCAGTCCGTTGTTGAAGGACATGGTATCCTGTCCGATCTCACGCTGATTCACCATGGACATCTTATGCTTATGTGCATACTCGATAGGTTCCTCAAGGGTAATGATATGGGCATCTCTGTGCTCATTTGCCTTATTCAGGATTGATGCAAGGGTGGTGGACTTACCTGAACCGGTAGGTCCTGTTACAAGCACCAGTCCACGCTTTCTGGTATACAGATCCACGATGGTCTTGGGTACGCCCAATGTCTCGGGATCGGGAATCTCGTCCGTAATGGTACGAAGTGCCAGGCCGATAGCGCCACGCTGCTTATAAACGTTGCAACGATAACGTCCGATACCCGGATATGCTACGGAAAGGTCATATTCCCCTCTTTCCTCAAATTTCTCTCTCTGCATCGGATTCAATACATCCAGGCAGAGTTCCAACGTATCTTCCGGTGTCAGGATCGGAAAATCCATTTTTTTCAAGTGTCCATGAAGTCGCATGATAGGCGGTACGCCAACCGTAAGATGCACGTCGGATGCTCCGGCATTATAGCCGACTGCTAAAATCTCCTCTAATGTTTCCATACAGTGATCCTTTCCTTTCCATCTCGTTTGATCGCGCCCGTCCCCTCATCAAAACGCAGACTCGACGAGCACCATATACAATTATACATATTGTGTCAAAAAAACGCAAGTTTTTCTACCTTGTTTTGCGACCTTTTTAACCTGAGTATAATCGTGCTGTTTTCCTTTCAGCTTTTTACGTAGCTTCGGGCGTATTCTCCTTCTGCCTTGTCTATATCCGATATTCTTTTGGCCTGTTCCGATGTCAAACCTTCGTCAATGCATTTTTGATACACTTCTTTTGCATATTTCAGATTATCTTCGATTGTGATTTCTCTGATCAGTTCTTCCATTTTCTTGCACATAGCCGCCCTCCCTTCTTCTCTCATTCCTAATCTATCCTCCTTCATTTTATCATCGTTCAAAAAAAAAGCAAACGCTGTACCGCCCTCCCTGCTCTTTAACCAGCCCCTTCAGATCCATCTCCAACAAGATCCCCGAAAGCTCGCTAAAGGCGATGTCGCTGCTCTCTGCGATCCGCTCATAGATTTCCTGAAGGGAAGACGGCTGCAGGTCCAGGGCATCAAAAACGATCTGCTCTTTTCTGCTGAGTTTGGGTTTGCATTCTTTTTCTTCATTCTTGTTCTGAATTTCCTCACCAGGTCTTGTTCTGTTTCTTCTTTCACATTGCCCTCTCCCCAAATAGTACTCCGAAGCAATCCGGTCCAACGTCTGGCCCAGATTCCAAACGATCTCGGCCCCCTGGCCGATCAGCCTGTTGCAGCCTGCGCTTAGCGGATCTGTCAGTCTTCCCGGGATTATGTAAACCTGCCGTCCCTGCTCCAGTGCCATATCCACTGTGATCATGGTTCCGCTTTTTTCCTTGGCTTCTACCACGATCACCGCATCGGACAGGCCGCTTATGATCCTGTTTCTCGGCGGGAAATTCTGCGGTTTCGGTTGTGTTCCGGGTACGTATTCGCTGTAGATCATCCCCTTCTTCAAGAGGTTTACATAAAGTTTCTCATTTTCTTTCGGATAGCAGACATCTGCGCCGCTGCCAAGAACCGCTGAAACGCAGCCTCCCGCTTCCAGGGCTGCGCCTTGGGCGATCCCGTCAATTCCCACGGCCATTCCGCTGACAAGACTAATGTTTCTTGCCACGCATTCTTTACCGATCCTGCTTGCCACCATTCTTCCGTATTCGCTGCAGATCCGCGATCCCACAACGGAAACAGAAGGCATCTCCTCCGTACTTTCCTCCGATCCTTTTCCCATACGATACAAAACCGGCGGCGCGTCAATCGTCTCTTTCAGCCGCCGGGGATAGGCGTCATCCTCCAGGGTGAGCATAGTGATCCCCTTATCCCGGATCCTGTTCCACAGCTCCACAGGCGTGATCTCTCTTTTAAATTCTTCAATCTTTTTGATCCCGCCCGGTCCGATGTGCCGCCTCTTTTCTTTTTCCCAAAGTGCCATCAGGTCCGTTGGGGACATTTTGCAGATTTCTTCTGCTGTCGCTCCCATGCCAAGCAGTTCTTTCAGTCTCGTCCGGCCGATACCGGGTACATGATATAGCCAGTTAACATAAATCTTCTCATTCATCATACTTCATCCCCTCTCTTCTTCAGACTTTCCATGCCCTGATTCAACATTACCGCCTCTGAAAGATGGGCTGTCTCAACCTTCTTTGATCCCTCGTAATCAGCTATTGTTCTGGCAAGTTTCCGGATTCTCTGATACCCTCTGATACTCAATTGTTTTTTATCAAAAATTCTTGCCAGTAGTTTTCCCGCCTCACCTGTTAAGTTTACATAATTATCCAATTCGCTATTTGTCAGCGCTGCGTTGTACTTTCCCTGTCTTTGCATTTGTCGTTCATGCGCTGCCGTCACTTTCGCTCTGATCTGTGCGCTTGTCTGGGTCGTGGTCTCATCCCGCAGCTGCTGCCAGGAGATTTTTCCCACTTCCACACTGATATCCATCCGGTCCAGGATCGGGCCGGATATCCGTTTCAGGTATCTGTCGATCTCCTGTTCCTTGCAATTGCACCGCTTCCGATCCGGATAAAAGCCGCAGGGGCAGGGGTTCATAGCTGCTACAAACATAAAGTCGCAGTCGTAGTCACAGGCATACTGACTCCTTATGATGCGGATTTTTTTCTCCTCCAGGGGCTGTCTTAAAAGGTCCAGTTTTTCTCTTCCGAATTCCGGAAGTTCATCCAGAAAAAGCACGCCTTTATGGGCCAGCGTAATAGCACCGGGCAATGGATATGCCCCACCGCCTGTCAGCGCCACGGGTGTGATGGTATGGTGAGGGCGTTCATAAGGGCGGCGCGTCACCAGCCCCATGCCTTCGCCAAGTAAGCCCGCCACCGAGTAGATCTGGGTCACTTCCAGGCATTCTTCATAGGTCATTTCCGGCAGTATGGTGGGGATGCGTTCCGCGATCATGGATTTGCCGCTGCCGGGAGGCCCGAACAGAAGAAGGTTATGGAACCCTGCCGCCGCAATGGCTGCTGCTCTTTTTGCCTGCTCCTGTCCGCAGATCTGGGCAAAATCAGGCTCCGGGTTCGTTCTGCCTGCTGCCTGCTTTTTGTCCACCGTAGTACCCCCTGTTCTTTCCCTCACTTTCGCCGGATTGCATTTTTCCCCTTCCTTATCAGCGATTTCGAAATCTACCAAGCCAACTGTCTTCGGCTTCTCCTCACTCATGTCCTGTCCCTGCTTCCCGCAGGATGCATAAATCTCATACGCCTGCCTTAGGTTCATCACCGGAAAAAGCCGAATTCCTTTCACATTCTCGGCTTCTTTTCTGTTTGCCGCAGGCAAAATGCAATTGCGGATCCCGTTTTTCTCAGCAGAAAGCAGGATCGGGAGAATGCCCTTTACAGGCTTGACTTCTCCGTCCAGGCCCAGTTCTCCGATGACCAGAGTTTCCTTTGCAAACCGTTCCTTTTCTTCGTCTGTCGCGGCGCTCAGATCTGTCTTTCTGCCTGCTGCTTCTCTCTCTGCTTCCGTATCGTTTTTTGTTTCTGCGCCCGACTCCGCTTCTATACCCGTCTTGCTTGCTATGTTTTTCACCATATCACCCGGCATAGTCAGCTCCGCTTCGCATTCACCCCCACTATCCACTCTATCCTTTCCCCCACTTTCTATAGCTGAGAGCACACCCACAGCCACCGGCAGATCAAAACCGCTGCCGTCTTTTCTCACGTCCGCCGGGGTCAGGGACACCGTGATCCTTTTGATGGGCAGAGAGAATCCACTGTTCTTGATCCCAACCCGCACCCGTTCTTTGCTTTCCTTCACTTCATTTGCCAAATATCCGATCATATCCATGCAGGGAAGGCCCTCGGATATATCCACTTCCACTTGCACCAAAAAACTGTCCAGGCCGCGAAAAGCGCCTGAAATAACAGCCCTGTACATACTGCTCCTTTCCGGCAGCAGAAAGAATCTTATGACAATTTCGTTTTTGTAAAAATGTTGGAGTCTTGTTTCCGAAACGGAAACGATGATAAACAAGATAAGCAGATTATAACCAATTCTGCCTGAAAACGCAAATAATTTATTGCAGCAGTTCCAGAACCCCCTGCTTACTTTGGTTAGCCTGGGCAATCATGGCCTGGCCTGCCTGCTGCAGGATGCTCTCTTTGGAATTTTCCATGATGGTTTTTGCCATATCCGTATCCCGGATGCGGGACTCTGCGGCGGTGGTATTCTCCACCACGTTGTCTGTCATACGGATCGCATGTTCCATACGGTTCTGATAAGCGCCGAAGGTGCTGCGGGTTTCCGACAAAAATTCCATGGCATACTTCACCTGATTGATGGCACTTTCCGATGCTTCCCTGGTAAGGGTATTGGTGCCGGCCAGCCCGATGATGGACAGATTCAGGGCGCTCCACTCCATATGTATGATATGATCCGCCTCGGTTCCGGCCTGAATATCAAGTCCTTTCTTGGGCACGTTCAGGCGAATTTTGTCAAAATTCAATTCAGAGGTTGTCAGGTAGTCCGTTGCAGGAGAAAGACTTCCGGTGGCGGTGCCGCTTGCCCTGAATGTAAGATCGCTGCTTTGGGTCTGACCGTCGCTCATCCCCGCCAATGCGCTGTTTGTTATAGTATGGGAAACACGAAAAGCATTGCTGGGCATGTTGATATAAAAAGAGGTGGTACTATTCGGATTTTTCAGCACCTTATCTCCCGTTGCCGTCTTAGTCCATTCCGTCCCGGGTTCTGCACCGTAGACCAAATCGAATTTGTAATCCTCACCTAACAGTTCGATCTGGGCTGCCCGGTCATCGCTGATGATCTTGTTAAACATCTCACCTTCGTGCATATCAAGCTCCGCCAGGGTTTTTCCCTGGGGATCCTTAATGGAATAGGTGACGTAATCCATCCGGTATCTGTATGCATAGGTGTCCGTGCGGGAAAAATTCAGCGTTACATCCTTACTCTGGGAACCGGCGATGCCATTCAGGCTGGAAACCGCGTCAATGGTGTATTTTTCACTGAAGTCGAAGGTGGCGTTGGCAGTGGCAGGTCCCCATTCCGTCATAACCCTTTTTTCAACCAGATAATACCTGGTTTCAATGATGGGGTTCCCGTCCATGTCCCGCTCCACTTCTCCGTTAATATCCGTTTTCACAAGATCTTTTTTAATATAAGCATCCTCAGGCATTTGCCTCGTAGAATCGGAACTTCCGTATACCGGACTGGACAGGATATAGCCGGAACCTGTAAGAGAATGATTGCCTTCCGCCTGTGTTACGGTCTTTTTCCAAGAATAACTGCCGGAAAGTGTATCGGAGCTGTTGGGATTGCCAAAGGCTCTGCCGTATTCTTTTTGAATGGCAAAGTTGTTAGTGATGTTGTTTCCGGAATTGGTGTAAACGGAGACGGTTGATCCCGCAGGAACGGTGCCTCTGCTGATGGTGCCGGGGCTGTAAATGTTGCCGGTGATGCTTTTTCCGTTCAGCGTACTGATAACCTCTTCCAGCGAGCTTACTTCTGATAGCTTGAAATTAAAATCAAAATTCACGGAGCCGTAATTGGTACGGACCCGGAAAGTTGAGTCATTGTCAAAGGTAACTTCCGTATTGGAGTTTACGGCTTTTCCCCAGTCGGCAATGGTTTTGGTTCCTCCGGAAAGGGGGATGCTGCTCCAGCTGATCCTGCTGGAATAAGCATTGTCCGTTGCATTATATATAGCGATCCCGTCGGCATTGGCGGAGATCCTGTAAGTATCTGCTATATCATTTTTATTGGCAGCGGAAATCTGGTTGGTAATGCCGCCGCTGACAGGCGCAATGGCCCGGGATGTCTGGGAGCCAGCGCTTACGTTCCAGCTGACGGGGCGGGTTACGGCATCGCCGTTGATGCTCTGCATCACCTTGGTTTTGTCTGCTACGCCGTCATCGATGGTAAAGCCGATTTCCATCCCCTTATGCATAAAGCTGTAGCTGCCGGGCATAAAGAAATCAGTATCACTCAGCCCCTGAACACCGTCATAAGAAAGATCCTCCCAGGCCACGGCCTTTTTGCCATTGACATAGATGCCGTCATTTTGAGCCTTCCAATCGTAATTGCGCACAACGCTGTTCAGGCTGGAGCCCTTGGAAAGATCGAGACTTACGCTCTCACCGTCAGGGGTTTGAAATCGGAAGTCTTTCATGCTTTCCGTGGCATATCCGTTATTATCGATCTTCATTCCCAGGTTTTGCAGCTCCGTGATATTGTAGCGGACGTTGTTGATCTCCAGACCGCCGGGTGCGCCATTTGTCCCTGTGTGAAAAACAGCAAAACCCGTCACCTCCGGCCTGGGGGTGATGGAAGGCGTATAGGGCTGATGAAAAAGTGGAATCTCGTTGAAATTGGCGGTGTCAAAAATGCGCGTCAGGTCTGCTTTCAGAACCTGCACTTCCTGATCGGTGTAAGCACGGTCCTGATCGGAAAGGGTATCGTTTGCACTTTTTACCGCAAGTTCATTGATGCGCTGCAGCATGTCGTGGGCTTCGTTCAGCCAGCCGTCTGCAGTTTGAGAAAGAGAAACGCCGTCCTGCATGTTTTGGGAGCCCTGATGGAGGCCCCTGATCTGGCGCCGCATTTTTTCGGAAATGGCTAGTCCCGCAGCATCGTCTGCGGACCGGTTAATCTTGTATCCGGAGGCAAGGCGCTCCGAGGACTTGGCTTTTCGGTCATTGACGATGCCAAGCTGCCTGTTGCCGTTCATGGCAAGCATATTATGAACAATGCTGTTGGTACCAAGGCCCATGGTCAATTCCCCCGGGATCGCAGTGATCAGAGTGAAAAGCAGTTACGTTTCAATATTACGGTTTATTATACTATGCATTCAAAGAATGGACAAGGTCAACATAACGTTATAAAATCGGTAAAGATCACATTGCTGACATCGATCCCCTCTCTTGTCAGAAAGATCCGGCCCTTTTCTCTAGCAAGAAGGCCCAGAGACAGGTACTTGTCTATTACTTCACCATATACGGTAAAAAGCTCTTTGCCAAATCTTTGGGCGAACTCTGCTTCGCTGATCCCCCGCATCTCCCGCAG
>JAIKWF010000069.1 GCA_024685005.1 Lachnospiraceae bacterium | reverse complement strand
GGCGGACTGCTCCGCTACGGAATCCCCAACATGAAGCTGGATAAAAGCGTTATCGACAGAAGAGTCGAGCTGATGAAAGAGGCAGGCGTTACCTTTATTACCGGCACTGATGTGGGGAAAGATGTGAAAGCATCTGACATTGAAAAAGAGTATGATGCGGTGATCCTGGCCGGCGGTGCTTCCGAGCCCAGAGACATTAAGGTGCCCGGCAGAGAAGCCAAAGAGATCCGTTTCGCTGTGGATTTTCTTACGGAAGTAACGAAGAAGCTTCTGGATTCGGACATGAAAGAAAAACCGGAATCCCTTGTGAAAGGCAAGAACGTCATCGTCATCGGCGGTGGCGATACGGGAAATGACTGTGTGGGAACGTCCATCAGACTTGGCGCAAAAAGTGTAACCCAGCTGGAGATGATGCCGAAGCCCTCTGAAACAAGACTTCCCTCCAACCCCTGGCCGGAGTGGCCCAGAGTGTTAAAGACCGACTACGGTCAGGAAGAGGCCATCAGCTGCTTCGGACATGATCCCCGAATCTATCAGACCACGGTTGAAAAGTTCGTGACAGATAAAAAAGGAAAACTGAAAGGCGCCGTCATCGTTTCCCTCAAGCCGAAAAAAGATCCCAAAACGGGACGGATGAATATGGAAAAAGTGGAAGGATCCCAGAAAGAGATTCCTGCAGATCTGGTGCTGATCGCGGCAGGCTTCTTGGGAAGCCAGTCCTATGTAAAAGATGCCTTTAAAGTAGAATCCGATGCACGGACCAATGTGAAGACAGAGCCGGGATCTTTCAGAGCATCCAAAGAAAAGATCTATACCGCAGGAGATATGCATTCCGGTCAGTCTCTTGTGGTAAGAGCTATCGCGGAAGGAAGAAATGCGGCAAAACAGGTAGATGAAGACCTGATGGGATATACCAACTTATAAGAAACAAAAAAAAGAAAGGCAAACACACTATGGCAACGATCAACAAAAATTATTTGAAACTCCCCGGAAGTTATCTTTTTTCCGATATCGCAAAGAAAGTAAAAAAGTTTGCAGATGCTAACCCTGAGGCGGAGATCATTCGCCTGGGGATCGGAGATGTAACAAGGCCCCTGGCCCCTGCAGTGATCAAGGCGCTGCATGCGGCGGTGGATGAAATGGGGCAGGCGGAAACCTTCAGGGGATATGCGCCGGACCTTGGATATGAATTCCTGCGGGATACCATTGCCAGGGAAGATTTTCAAAAGAGGGGTTGCGATATAGCCCCGGATGAAATCTTTGTTTCCGACGGCGCCAAGTGTGATTGCGGAAATATACAGGAGTTATTTGCCACGGATAATCGGATCGCAGTATGTGATCCGGTTTATCCAGTTTATGTAGATTCTAATGTTATGGCAGGAAGAACGGGAGATTACGATCCCACAACGGACCGTTTTGGGAATGTGGTTTACATGACCTGCAGCGCTGAGAACGGATTTGTACCGCAGCTGCCGGAGGAAAAACCGGATCTGATCTATCTGTGCTTCCCCAACAATCCCACAGGTGCGGTGATCACAAAAAATGAGCTGCAAAAATGGGTAGACTATGCGAACGAAAACGACTGTGTGATCCTGTATGATGCAGCCTACGAAGCATTTATTACCGAGGAAAACATTCCCCATAGTATTTATGAATGCGATGGGGCAAAAAACTGTGCGGTAGAGTTCCGTTCTTTTTCCAAAACAGCAGGATTTACCGGACTTCGTCTTGGCTTTACCGTGATCCCCAAGGATCTTACCTGCAAGGGTGAAAAGCTGCATCCTCTTTGGGCCAGAAGACATGGAACCAAATACAACGGAGCACCCTACATTGTACAGCGTGCCGGAGAAGCCATCTATACGCCGGAAGGCAGAGCCCAGATCATGGAGCAGATCGGTTATTACAGAGAAAACGCAAAGATCATTCTGGAGGGTCTGCAGTCTGCAGGTTATACTGTATCGGGCGGTGTGAATGCACCTTACATCTGGCTGAAATGCCCTGACGGCATGAGCAGCTGGCAGTTTTTCGATCATCTGCTGCAAAAAGCAAACGTGGTGGGAACCCCCGGCGTGGGATTCGGCCCCGGAGGAGAAGGATATTTCAGACTCACGGCCTTTGGTGACAGGGACAAGACGGCTCAGGCTGTTGAGCGGATCAAAGCATTATAAAGAAGAGTATGGCAGGAGGCGATAGCGTGACAAAATATATATTTGTAACAGGCGGCGTAGTATCAGGTCTGGGAAAAGGAATTACCGCAGCTTCTTTGGGAAGACTGCTGAAAGCAAGAGGTTTGAAGGTGGCAGCCCAAAAGCTGGACCCTTATATCAATATCGATCCGGGAACCATGAGTCCCTATCAGCACGGTGAAGTATACGTGACCCAGGACGGAGCGGAAACGGATCTGGACCTTGGACATTATGAGCGGTTCATCGACGAGGATTTGAACAGGTTTTCCAATCTGACTTCCGGAAAAGTATACTGGAACGTTTTGCAGAAAGAACGCCGGGGAGAGTATCTTGGCTCCACGGTACAGGTGATACCTCACATCACCAACGAGATCAAAGAATTTGTATATAACGCCGGCAAACAAAGTCAGGCGGATGTGGTGATTACCGAGATCGGAGGAACCATCGGTGATATGGAATCCCAGCCCTTCCTGGAAGCGGTCAGACAGATCGCTTTGGAGATCGGCAAGGAGAACAGTCTCTTTATTCATGTCACGCTGGTGCCTTTTTTACATGGTTCGGATGAACATAAATCAAAGCCCACCCAGCATTCCGTTAAGGAACTGCAGGGAATGGGAATCAAACCGGATATCATCGTTCTTCGCTGCGACGAGCCTCTGGAAGAGAGCATCTTTAAAAAAATCTCCCTGTTCTGTAACGTAAAAGAGGATTGTGTCATTGAAAACAGAACACTGGACAGTCTTTACAAAGCACCTTTGATGCTGGAAGCAAACGGGATTTCAAAAGTTGTCTGCCGCGAACTTTGTCTGGACGTTCCCGAGCCGGATCTGACAAGCTGGAAGGAACTGGTATCCTCCATCGATTCGGTGAAAAAAGAGATCACCATCGGTCTGGTGGGCAAATACGTACAGTTGCATGACGCTTATCTTTCCGTTGCGGAGGCCCTTTCCCATGCGGGCTTTAAGCATGGCGTAGCAGTTCATATCGAATGGATCGACTCCGAAAAGCTGGATGAAAGCAATGTGGAAAAAATCCTCGGCAATCTTTCCGGTATTCTGGTTCCCGGCGGTTTCGGAGACAGAGGAACGGAAGGTATGATCCTGGCAGCCGATTATGCAAGGACCCATAAGATCCCTTACCTTGGTATCTGTCTTGGAATGCAGATTGCAGTCATTGCATTTGCCAGAAAAGTTGCCGGAATTGAAGATGCCTGCTCCGGAGAATTTTGTCCGGATGGGGCACATAAGGTCATTGACTTTATGCCCGGTCAGTCCGACGAAGTGGATAAGGGCGGTACCTTAAGACTTGGTTCTTATCCCTGCAAGATCGCAGCAGGAAGCCTGATGGAAAAATGCTATCAGAAAACCGACATCGAAGAGCGGCACAGACACAGATACGAGTTTAATAACGACTACAGACAGGCTCTTTCCGAGAAAGGACTGGTCCTTTCGGGTATGTCTCCGGACGGACAATTGGTGGAAACGATAGAAGTTCTGGACCATCCCTTCTATTTGGGTGTACAATATCATCCGGAGTTTAAATCAAGACCGGATAAGCCCCATCCCGTATTCCTGGGATTTGTTGGTGCTGCATCCGAAAAGGCGGAGGTCTGAAACATGGAATATAACAGAAAGCTGATACTCGAAGACGGTACGCAGTATTTGGGCTTTGGATTCGGAGCTGAGAAGGAAAGGGTCTGCGAAGTGGTGTTTAATACGTCCATGACGGGATACCAGGAAATCCTCTCAGATCCATCTTATACCGATCAGGCTGTTGTCATGTCCTATCCCCTGATCGGAAACTACGGGATCTGCGACGAAGACTACGAAAGTAAGATCGTTGCCCCCGCTGGTTTTATCGTAAGAGACTTAAATGAGGAGCCCTCAAATTTCCGCTCTACCAGAACGGTTTCCGAACTTCTGGCAGACAGCGATGTACCGGGAATCTGGGGGATCGATACCAGAATGCTGGTAAGAAAGCTTCGGGACAAAGGACTGATGCGGGGCCTGATCACAGGAGTGGATACAGATCTTGCAGCCGGCCTTTCAAAGATCAACGAAACAGAGATTGCGCATGATGCCGTAAAACGTGTCAGCTGTACTAAACGCTGGTACAGTAGAACATCCAATCCTCGTTATCACGTAGTGGCTATTGATTGCGGAATGAAACAGAATATCATCCGGATGTTGAACAAAAACAAATGCAATGTCACCATCGTTCCTTATGATACAGGAGCGGAGGAGATCATGGCTCTTCATCCGGATGGCATTTTTGTGTCTAACGGTCCCGGGGATCCGGCGGATGTTTTGCAGGTGATCGAAACCCTGAAACAACTGGGCGGTAAGGTTCCCCTTTTTGGAATCTGTCTGGGACATCAGCTCATTGCCATATCCCGTGGCGCAAAAACCTATAAACTGAAATTCGGACACAGAGGCGGCAATCATCCGGTACAGGATCTGCTGACAGGGAAGATCGAGATCACCAGCCAGAATCACAGCTATGCGGTGGATGAGGCATCCCTGGAAGGAACGGGACTGTATGTTTCCCATATCAACCTTCTGGATCGTACGGTGGAGGGATTATACAGCAAAGAGGAAAAAATCTTTTCCGTCCAGTATCATCCCGAGAGCGCACCGGGTCCCGTGGACAGCACCTATTTGTTTGAGCATTTTACAGATCTGATGAAAAGAGGTTGAGTATGCCGAAGAGAACGGATATCAAAAAAGTACTTGTGATCGGTTCAGGTCCCATTGTGATCGGTCAGGCGGCGGAATTTGATTACGCCGGAACCCAGGCCTGTCTGGCACTGAAGGAAGAAGGATACGAAGTCATCCTTGCCAATTCCAATCCCGCTACAATTATGACGGATCATGCCATTGCGGATAAGGTTTATATGGAGCCCTTAACACTGGAATATATGGCCAGGATCTGCCGCTACGAAAGACCGGATGCCATCGTTCCCGGCATCGGCGGACAGACCGGACTGAATCTTTCCCTCCAACTCCACGACAAAGGAATTCTGGAAGAGTGTGAGATCGAACTTTTGGGAACCAGCGCAGAAAGTATCAGAAGAGCAGAGGACAGAGAGCTGTTTAAAGAGCTTTGTGAATCCTTAGGCGAGCCTGTGGTTCCGTCCATGATCGCCGACACCATGGAAGAAGGTATGGCTGCTGCAGAGAGCATCGGATATCCCGTGATCCTGCGCCCCGCCTTTACCCTCGGCGGAAGCGGCGGTGGATTTGCGGAAAACGAAGAGGATATGAAGGAGCGTTTGAAGACCGCTCTGGAAGCTTCCCCTGTTCATCAGGTGCTGGTGGAAAAGAGTATCAAAGGTTATAAAGAGATCGAATACGAAGTGATCCGGGACGGTAACGATACTGCCATCACCGTCTGCAACATGGAAAACCTGGATCCTGTGGGAATCCATACGGGAGATTCCATTGTGGTGGCTCCTTCCCAGACACTTACCAATAAAGAATATCAGATGCTCCGGAGCAGTGCCCTTCGCATTATCCGGGCACTGGAGATCAGAGGCGGCTGTAATGTACAGTTTGCTTTGGATCCCGAGTCTTTTGATTATTATGTGATCGAAGTAAATCCCAGAGTATCCAGATCCTCCGCGTTAGCATCCAAGGCCAGCGGCTATCCCATTGCAAGAGTATCTGCCAAGATCGCAGTGGGCATGGATCTTTCGGAGATACAGCTTGCCAATACACCGGCCTGCTTTGAGCCGGCCCTTGACTATGTGGTAACAAAAATGCCCCGGTTTCCTTTTGACAAGTTTTCGGAATCCGCGCCGGAAGACGAAGACCCTGCCGAAGTGGGAAGCAATGTGCTTTCCACCCAGATGAAGGCTACCGGTGAGACCATGGCCGTAGGACGCACCCTGGAGGAAAGCCTTCTGAAGGCTATCCGTTCCTTAGAGGATGGAAAGAATCATATTCATCTGGAAAAGTTTGATGTTGCTAACCTTTCCACGCTGCCCGCACCGGATAACAGAAAAGAAGCCATCGACAAGCTGCTTTCCTACATTGAGGAAGGTACGGACGATCGGATCTATGCTATTTCCGAGCTGTTATGGCTTGATGTGGATCCTCAGGTGATCTATGCAAGAACCAAGATCGATATGTTTTTCCTCAGCAAGATCCATAATATCGTAATGCTGGAAAAGAGGATCGAGCAGGAAGAACTGACGCAGGATCTTTTAACGGAAGCCAAGAAGATGGGCTTTTCCGATCTGTATCTGGCTGAGCTGACAGGAAAGAGCCCGCAGGAGATCGCTGACCTTCGAAAGGACTGGGACATTTATCCCGTTTATAAGATGATCGATACCTGTGCCAGCGAGTTTGACAGCTATGTGCCATATTTTTACTCCACCTACGAGCAGGAAAACGAGTCGGTGGTATCGGACAGAAAGAAGAT
>JAIKWF010000041.1 GCA_024685005.1 Lachnospiraceae bacterium | reverse complement strand
ACTTTATGTGGGCTGAGACCTCGAACTGCGAAGCACGTGAAGAGCCCTCCGGGCTCTTCTTACACGAAAAAGGGATATCCCTTTCGGATATCCCTTTTCGTGTAAACCAGAGCGCGAGACGGGACTCGAACCCGCGGCCTCGACCTTGGCAAGGTCGCGCTCCACCAACTGAGCCACTCGCGCATGTGTCATTTGCTGACGACAAAATCTAGTATACAGTATGGCGGATGGTTTGTCAATCGTTTTCGCATAATTTTTTTTACTTTTTTCACATCTTTTTTTCAGGTGCCAAAAAGCACCATTTTAGGCGCTTTTACCAGCCCAGATCTTCCACCGGTCCCACATAATTATTGGAAAACCAGCGCTGACCCAGAAGGGGATATCTGTCATAACCACGGCTTACCGTAGCGCAGTCGCAGGGGCACCATCTTTGTTTGGAAGAATTCCATTTCATGCCGATGCGGCACTTAAAATTGTGCTTCATCTCCACAAGCTCCGAGGATTCCGTCTCCTGAGAAAGGCTGAAGGATTCGGGACATACCGTAAAGAACTTGGGATGCTCTCCCTTTTGGATGCTCTCAAGATCGCAGCAATAGGGATATTCATCCACCACGATCTTCCAGGTGGTCTTGTCTTCCGGATCAGCGCTTTCAGGCATATAACCGTTCTGATAGGTCGCACCCTTCAAAAAGGTCTTAGGCGCCACCTTGGCAATGTCCGCCTCGGACAGGGCTTTTCCGCCGGGCTGATAGAGCCTCTTTTGCCCGAATTCCGCAATATGCTGCTTGTCAAAGTTGCTCAGGGCAAAGGAAGGCTGCAGGCCGTTGCCTGTAAGCAGTGTATCCAGCATGGGATAAACCGCTGCGCTATAGTCGCTGAGCCCCTTATATTCGAAATGATCCAGCGCCACCACAAACAGCGCGCCGATCACATAAGGATCATCACAATTGTCCATTACGTAAGCAATCTGCTCCGGCGTTTCCGGCCAGGGATCAAAGCTTACGTATTTTTCTGTCAGCTTGTCGATATCATATACCCGTGTCTCATTGGTGATTGGGTCTTTCTGTGCGTATTTTCCTGTGAAAAAATCCTCTGAAACGGTCCATTTTACTGTTGCAGACATGATTGCCCCTCCTTCGTATCCTGCTTGATTTGGCGGTAATCCCCCGCATGTTTCGATTATATCATCCACGCAGGCAAAGTCAAGAAACGCGCAATCTCCTCCACACAGATTTAGCGGGCATCAATCTCATCGAAAGATGCCCGCTAAATAACTGAATGATCCATTGGACCTACCTCCGTATTCTGTTGTATGCGTTCCAGTCTAGTCTTTTGCATCCTTCCATGCTGCAGCAGGTCGATTCGGTCGTCTCTGTTCTCCTACCTAGCGTACGATCGGTCCGAAGAAGCTGTTATTGTTCGCCCGATATCTGTTTGTCCATTACTGCTAAATGCTTTCTGTACTAACCACAACGACTTAAACATTTGGTTCAAGCTTCAGTTGCCGGTGGAGTCTACCTCCTTCCATCAGTTTTGTAAAGCTTATCTATGTAAATGTTTTGTATGAATAGAATATACACCCTTCGCTTTCATTTGTCAACACAATTTTGATATTTTTTTATTATTTTTACACTTCTCTGCTTTATCGAGCTAAATTGTGTGCACAGTTTGTGAAACAATTCCGGTTTTCACACTAAGTAAAAGGGTCCATTTGTTTCACAGCGGCGCTTCCCCTTAAAAACAAAGAAAGGGCAGCTTTCTGCCGCCCTTTTTGTCTGTTAATTTTCAACCAAATCTCTGATTTGTACCCTGTTTTCAGATTTGTGTATCAACAAAGATGGTGTAGATCGCACGGATCGCATCTTCAAAATCATCATTCTTTACGCCGATGATGATGTTCAACTCAGAAGATCCCTGGTCGATCATCTTTACGTTCAGGTTGGCATGTGCCAGTGCGGAGAAGATCCTTCCTGCGGTACCTCTCGTATCTTTCATTCCGCGTCCCACAACAGCGATCAGCGCCAGGTCTGTCTCAAGATCGATGGAGTCGGGGCGTGCCAGTTTATGGATGGCTGCCAGAACCCGCTGCTCTTTCTCAACGAACTCGCTCTGATGCACAAATACGGTCATGGTATCGATTCCCGAAGGTACATGCTCAAAGGAGATCTCATTTTCCTCAAATGCCTGCAGTACCTTGCGGCCGAATCCGATCTCGGAATTCATGCGGTCTTTTTCAATGTTGATGGCGCAGAAGCCTTTTTTACCTGCAATACCGGTGATCACGTATTTGGACTTCTGAACGGTGCCTTCCACGATCCAGGTTCCTTCGTCCTCCGGTGCATTGGTGTTACGGATATTGATGGGGATGCCTTCCTTACGTACCGGGAAAATAGCCTCCTCATGCAGCACGGTAGCGCCCATGTAAGCAAGCTCCCGCAGCTCTCTGTAGGTAATGGTCTCGATGCTCTTGGGATTCTTTACAACGCGGGGATCCGCTACCATAAAGCCGGATACATCGGTCCAGTTCTCATATACATCTGCCCTGCAGGCCTTTGCCACAAGGGATCCCGTGATATCGGAACCGCCTCTGGAGAAGGTATGGATGGTTCCGTCGCTCATGGCTCCGTAAAAGCCGGGAACAACCGCTTTGGGTGTGTTGTTTAATGCTTCAGACAGGCACTTCTGTGTTTTCTCGACATTCAGATCTCCGTTTTTATGGAAAAAGATCACGGTGGCAGCATCGATAAATTCATAGCCGAGATAAGCTGCCAAAAGGATTCCGTTCAGGTACTCCCCGCGGCTTGCGGCATAGTCTTCTCCGCATGTTTTCTCGAAGTCTTCTTTGATCTTGTCAAATTCTCCGGAAAGGCTGACTTTTAACTTCAGACCGTCAATGATCTCCTGATAACGTGCCTTAATGGCATTCAGTTCCTTGGTAAAGGATTTTTTCTTCTTTGCCAGTGCATAGGCACCGTAGAGCATGTCCGTTACCTTCTCGTCACCGTCAAACCGTTTTCCCGGTGCTGAGGGTACCACATAGACGCGATGGGGATCGCTTTTGATGATCTTGCCGACTTTTTCAAACTGCTCCGGGCTGGCAAGAGAGCTGCCGCCGAATTTTACTACTTTCTTCACTTTCTTCCTCCTGATCTTACCAGCCGGTTTTAGTCTTCCACGCGGATCCGACTGATGTAACCACCCAATTGACCGGCCTTCTCTTCGAATGTATTCTCATCCATTCTACCGGTTAAAAATCCTTTTTCTCCCGCAATGCCTGCATCTACCTGCCGGCACTGTCCGAAGATCTTCTCCACCTCGGATACTTTATCATCTGTCACACGGATAAAGAAGCTTTTTTCAAGCGCCTTATGATCCGTAAGGGGTAGCTTTTCCATGCTCCATCCGCCGGGAAGTGTTTTCTTACCGGCTCTGACACAGTCTACCACATCTCCCGCAACTGCGGAAGCTGTAGGGAGCTTTCCTGCTCCCGCACCGTAAAACATGGTGTCTCCCACCATATTTCCGTGTACAAGAACACCGTTGAATACGTCACTTACACTATAAAGCGGATTCTGATCATCGATCATTGCCGGTGCTACGTAAGCAAAATATTTGCCGTCCAGCTCACGATAGATACCCAGAAGACGGATCACACGGCCCATTGCCTTTGCATAAGCAAAGTCCGCAGTGGTGATGCCGGTAATGCCTTCCGTATATACATCTTCATAATCCGCATTTTTGCCGGTTACAAGGGATGCCAGAATGGTGATCTTCCGACCTGCATCGTGGCCTTCCACGTCTGCCTCAGGATTACGCTCGGCATAGCCTTTTTCCTGTGCTTCCTTTAATACGGTATCAAATTCGGAGCCTTCTCTTGCCATCTTGGTCAGGATATAGTTGGTGGTTCCGTTCAAAATACCTGTTACCGCATCGATATGATCCGCCGTAAGGGATGTTACGATGGTTCGCAGAAGGGGAATACCACCGCCGACGCTTGCTTCAAACAGGTAGTTGCAGCTGTTCTCCTTTGCAAGGGTACAAAGCTCGGCACCGTGTTTTTCCACCAGCTCTTTATTGGAAGTACATACGCTTTTTCCGGCTGAAAGAGCACGTTTGGTAAAGGTGTAAGCCGGCTCGATCCCTCCCATTGCTTCTGCGATCACGGTAATCTCCGGATCGTTTAAGATCGTTTCCACATCGTGGACGATCTTTGTCTCATAGGGGTCTCCGGGAAAATCGCGCAGATCCAGTATATACTTGATGTCCACGTCTTCTCCGGTTCTGTCTGTGATCAGTTGCCGATTGGTCATGATGACCTCTACGATACCGCTTCCTACGGTGCCGTATCCAAATACTGCTGCCTTTACCATCTTACTCTCCTCTTGCTTTTATTGTGTTTCGGATATTTCTCAGATCAACGGATATTTCTCAGTCAGTTCTTTTACGATCGCTGCTGCTTCTTCTACTTTTTCCTCGCCGCCCTTGATCACAAGTGCGATGGCTTCAGCGATGCGATCCATATCTGCAGTGTTCATTCCTCTGGAGGTTACTGCAGGGGTTCCCAGACGGATACCGCTGGTCACGAAAGGTGACTGGGGATCGTTGGGGATCGTGTTTTTGTTAGCGGTGATATGCGCCTGATCCAGCAGCTTTTCAACTGCTTTTCCGGTAAGACCGAAGTTGGTCAGATCGATGAGCATCAGGTGATTGTCGGTTCCGCCGGATACGATCTTAACGCCGCGGTCCATAAGGCCCTTAGCCAGTGCCTGTGCATTCTCTGCAACAGCTTTTCCGTATGCTTTGAAATCATCGGAAAGTGCTTCTTTGAAGCAAACTGCCTTGGCTGCGATCACATGCATCAGAGGGCCGCCCTGAATGCCGGGGAAAATTGCTTTGTTAAAGTTGTATTTATCTGCTGCTTCCTGATTGCAGAGGATCATACCGCCTCTGGGACCGCGAAGGGTCTTGTGTGTGGTGGTGGTCACTACGTCTGCATAAGGAATGGGGCTTTCATGTACGCCTGCTGCCACAAGGCCTGCGATATGTGCCATATCCACCATGAGTACAGCGCCTACTTCGTCGCAGATCTCACGGAATTTCTTAAAGTCGATCTTTCTTGCATAAGCGGAAGCACCGGCAATGATCATCTTGGGCTTGCACTCTTTTGCGATGCGAAGCACTTCGTCATAATCGATGAATCCTTCGTCATTTACGCCGTAAGGAACGCAGTTGAAATATTTACCGGACATATTTACCGGTGAACCGTGGGAAAGATGTCCGCCGTGGTCAAGGTTCATTCCCATATAAGTATCGCCGGGATTGAGTACTGCAAAGAATACTGCCATATTGGCCTGTGCACCGGAGTGAGGCTGTACGTTTGCATAGTCGCAGCCGAAGAGCTCTTTTGCTCTTTCTCTGGCCAGATCCTCAACAACGTCTACGCAGTCGCATCCGCCGTAATATCTTTTTCCCGGATATCCTTCTGCATATTTATTCGTCAGCGGGCTTCCCATTGCTGCCATCACTGCTTCGCTTACCCAGTTTTCGGAAGCGATCAGCTCGATGTGGCTGTTTTGGCGCTGCTGCTCAGCTACGATCGCGTCTGCGATCTGGGGATCTACAGCTCTTACTGTATCAAGTGAGTACATGTTTGTTTCCTCCGTTCCGGTTTTTAGTTTTGATTCACGCACCTTTATGCCATGAAGGCATCATACGGCATGCATTATAGCACTTTTTATGCGTTTGGTGAATATATTTTGTAAGAAAAGATGAAATTGTACTTATTTTTATAATGTGATACACTTGACGGGGATCATTTTTTGATCCCGATCTTATGCATAGGGAGGCAAAACATGCTGCAAATCATTATTAATCCCAATAGCGGCTCCGGCCGGGGACGACAAAAATGGCAAACCTACAGACGAATGCTGAATCTGGCCAAGCTGACTTACATCCATCACATCACAACTTCCGCTTCGGAACTGACCTCTTATACCCGCTCCGTAACAAAACCGGAACTGTATAAATATACAGCCACACCAAACCGGATCATGGTTTTGGGCGGCGACGGAACTGTGAATCATTGTGTCAACGGAATCCGGGATCTGGAACATACCACCCTGTCCTATCTGCCCTGCGGCACCAGCAATGATCTGATCCGGACTTTGAAATTCCCCACCGATCCTTATGAATCTTTGCATGCTTTAGGGAAAAATTCCGTAAGCCGAAAGATCGATCTGGGAAATGTCACCTTCGAATCCCATAAAAAGCGTTTTGTGGTATCTTCCGGTATCGGCTATGATGCCGCTGTCTGCAATGAAGTGGCTCATTCCCCTTTAAAATCAGCCTTCAACAAACTGGGTCTTGGCAAGCTGATCTATGCCGCTGTTGCCCTGAAGCAGTTTTTATTCCTGCAGCCCTGCGGTTGTGATCTGTATGTGGATGATGAAGAGCCCGTTCGGTTTGACAGCTTTTTGGTGGCTGCATTTATGAACATGAGACATGAGGGCGGCGGTTTTCCCTTTGCACCTGACGCAGATCCCACAGACGGTCTGCTGGATGTGTGCCTTATCGGAAATCTGCCCAAGTGGCGGGTTCCCTTTGTTTTACCTTATGTAATCAGTGGAAAGCATTACGGAAAGCCCGGTGTACATCACTACCGTGCCTCAAAGATCCGTATCGTAACAGACAGGCCCCTGTGTACCCACACCGATGGTGAAGTGATCGGGTTTTACAAGGACCTGACTTATGAATGCGGCAAAGAACGTTTGTGTTTTGTAAAATGATCGATCTCCTGTCTGAAGATCCGATAGGCGGAAGGGACAGGATACTCTGCATCGATTTGCTCCGGCCGGATGAGAAAAGGTTTTCGGCCGGGGCCTTTTTTTGCCGTTTTCTCCGGCACGGTATCGGCGATCTTCACAAAGTATGAATGCATATGCCACTCTTTGTGGGTAAAAATATGCACCCCCTGGGCTGATGGTCTGATATCCATGGGATCATATCCCATTTCTTTCACAATAGTTAGCGCCTGCTTCCTGCTGAGCCACCCTTCAAACATGGGATATTCGTACATTCCTGCCAAAAGTCCGCCTGCCGGGCGTTTTTGGATCACCACATGATCTCCGTCCCGGATCAGCAAAACGGTCTTTTTTTCAATGGCACGCTCTTTTGCTTTTTTCTTATAAGGAAGCTGCCCTGTCAGCCCCTCTCTGCAGGCTGCGCAGTCCTTATGAATGGGACATTCTTCGCACTTCGGTGCTCCCGTTGGGATACATACCGTTGCCCCAAGCTCCATAAGCGCCTGGTTAAAATCCCCCGGCCTGTCCTTCGGCATGATCCCGCCAAGCAATGCGGCATACTCTTTTTTCAATTTCCCGTCGGAAATATCCGAGTCGTCCCCCAAAACCCTGGCCAATATTCTCATCACGTTGCCGTCCACTGCGGGAACGGGTTTGGAAAATGCGATGGATGCTATGGCACCTGCCGTGTATTCGCCGATACCGGGGAGTCTTAGCAAAAGCTCGTATTCTTCCGGCATTTCGCCGTTATACTCTTCCATGATCATTACGGCGGCTTTTTGCAGGTTTCTGACCCGGTTATAATAGCCCAGGCCTTCCCAAAGCTTTAAAAGCTCCTGCTCCCTTGCCGCTGCCAGATCGGAAATCCCGGGCAGTGCCTCCAAAAACCTGTCATAGTAGGGTTTTACAGCTTCCACTCTGGTCTGCTGCAGCATGATCTCGGAGATCCAGATCCTGTAGGGGTGTCTGTTTTCCCGCCAGGGAAGGATCCGCTTATGTTCGTCATACCAGGAAAGGAGTCTGCCGGCGATGTTCTCGCTGATGCCCTTTTCTTTTTGATCCTGTTTCATGTTGTATCGTGTTCTTTCGCTTTTTAGTTATCGAAGCCTTACTTTTTCAAATTTGTCCTTTGTCAAAAGACAATACTTCAAAGACTCATACCGCTGGGATACAGGGCCGGGATCGATCTCCACATCCGTGGCGATGGCCATGGTGTTGATCATGTCGTCTGTGATCCGGTCTCTGACGGATGCTAAGATGTTCAGCTTCTCTTCGTTGGTCTTCGCATCCAGATACTCCAGTACTGCCGGGTCCAGATCCGGGACTTCTTCTTCGTTCCTGGGTGCCGGCCGTGCCGGTGCCTGGGGCATTACTGTCCTCGGCCGTTCTGCGGGCTGCGCTGATTCTTGGGGTGTTACTGTCCTCGGTCTCTCTGCTGCGGGGCGAATCGAACCTGTCTCCCGCGATCTGTTATCTGTAATATCAGCTCCCGGGTTCTGTTCGACTGCCGGCTTGTGCGGTGTTTCTGCTCTCTGATGCGACACGTGTTGCTGTGCTGCCTGCTCTGTCACCTTCTCAAATCTGTACTCCTGCTCCGCCTGAGGATATTTATTTTTATCCGTGGGGCTCATAAACTCTTCCAGCGATCTGACATAGGTCGTATAGTTTCCGTAAAGGGCCTGATAAACCACCATTTCCTTTCCGCTTCCGGCATCCTTTGCCGTAGTCAGGATCTGATACAGATTCCCTTTAAAATGTCTGTATCGTTCATAGGGTTTTGGCGTCTCTCTCATCATATCCTCCCGTTTCTTGCCTTAACTAAGCTTTTCTCTGCAGAAATAGCAATGATATTTCGCAGGATTCTCATGGATCTTTACCAGATTCTCCGCTGCACAATTGGGGCAGTAAACCAACTTATCCGTAGCCGCAACGGTATCTCCCAGAAGATAGCGTCTGGCATAGTTATAATTGCCATAGTACATTCTCTCATGCTGTCTATGCTCGAATTGTTCCTTCTGGTGCTCCACCTGATCCAGCTGTGCTTTTTTCGCCAGCATTTCCGTGGTGGACATATTCTCTTCTCCCGGCTTTGCTGCGGCAGAAGCAGGCTGCGTTCTCTGAGCCGTAGCCGGTCTGTTTTGTGCCGGCCTGCTTTGTGACGGTCTCTTTTGCGCCGGCGTCTGCTGCCTTCCGTACTGATCTATAGGCATGGCCGGATTGAAAGCAAGGGACTTCTTGTCGTTTGTCAGTCCCACCTGCTGATTTACGTCTTTTTCCTTCAGCGCCCGTTCTCTCCGGTCTTTAACCTTCTTACTGGCAGTGGAAACACGGGCCATGATGATAATAAAAACAAGAATCCATACTCCTGATACGATATTACCCATCTTTTTTCTCCTTTGCTCTCATCTGCAGATCATGCTATCTCTTCCTGCTGCTGGCTTCGATCAAAAACATCTCCACCGTAAGTTTCTCTCCCAGTCTCGAGGTCCTCTGACGTTCCATAAAATCCACGCCCGTCTCAAGCAGTGCCCGGAGTCGTTCTTTGGTATATCTGGATGCATTTTCCACGTATTTACCGGTAACCCACTCCGAAAGCCCGATCCTGGAAGCCATTTCCTTCCTGCCGTATCCTTTTTCCCGCAGGCATCTGGCCTGATACATCAGATTGATCTGACGGATCAGCTGTCCCAGTATAAATCCGGAATCTACCTTCAGGGCCAGCAGGTCATAATACTCTTTTAAAGCTTTGTCCCGATCCTGTCTGGCAACCGCATCCGTCATAACAAAAATATGGTCTTCCAGATTCCGGCTGGTAATGCTCTCCACGTCCTCTTCCCGGATCTCCTTTTTTTCCATGGTATAGGATAACAGTTTTTCCAGTTCCGTCTCGATCCGGTTCATGTCCACGCCGCAATACTGCATGAACAACTCCATGGCGCCTCCCGTGATCTTGTAGCCTTCACTCACGATCCTGCTTAAGATCCATTTTTTCAGGGTGGCTGCATTCATCCGCTCCAGATTGGCAACGTATCCTGCCTTTGCGGCGGCTTTGTAGGCCTTAAACGTCTTATTGATCTCTTTTTCCACAAAGATGAAATGCGTCGTCTCCGGGATATGCTGCAGATATTCCGCCAGCTCCTCCGTGGAAGCTTTGAAAAAACCGCTGTTTTCCACTACGATCACCCGCCTGGGGGAAAGAAACGGCATGGTGTCCGCCAGCTCCAAAAGATGCCGCAGATCGATGTCCTTCCCTTCGAAGTAGCTGTAGTTCATGGTATCATCCGGCGAGACCATAGCACGGGTCAGTCGTCTTTTATATTGCAGGAGCAGATAATCCTCTTCTCCTGTCAGAAGATACAGGTTTTTAAACTGTCCTTCTTTTATATCTTTGTTCAGATTTTCCATAGGTGTATTGTATCAGATACCGGTCTGTTTGTCACTTTTCTGCATCGATCTTATGATCTGCGACTGTCTTATTTACCGCAGGGAACTTGTGCGCCACCGACATCTTCTCTTTTTTCATTTTTACAGTGATCTGTCCCACATCCTTTGTCACAAAAGCATCCGCCCCTGCCTCCCGGATCCGCATAAGGGTTTCTTTGTGGGGATGTCCGTAGGAATTATTTTCTCCGCAGGATATCAGCACGATCTCCGGCCCCAAAAAAGTTAGCAGCTGCTTACTGTTAGCCTGGGCTGATCCGTGATGTTCACACTTTAAGATGTCCGTATGCTGCAGTCCCTTTTCCCGCATGGCATCCATCACCTCATCATCCGTCAGAGTGGTGGCATCCCCCGTAAGAAGCAGGCTGCATTTGCCGCAGGTTGCATACAACACCATGGATGCATCATTGGGATCCTCCGATACAGCCGTTTCTCCGGGATAGAGCACGGTAAAGGACAGCTCCCCGAACACCTGTCTGCTTCCTCTTTCCACACAGGCTGTCCGGATGCCGGCCTGCTTAGCTGCAAGAAGAACTTGTCCATATGATGTATCCGCAGCCTCACTGACATAAAGACAGTCGATCCCTATCCCCTCCCGTTTTCCTTTCTCCATCAGCTCTGTCAGTGCCGAATAATGATCATTGTGGGGGTGGGACAGATAGATCCCGTCCACGTGGGAAATTCCGTGGTATTTCAGAAAAGGGATCAGCCGGTAAGTCCCTGCTTCCTTTACATCGGAGCTTCCTCCGTCATAGAGGACCACGTGGCCTTCCTTATCCTGCAGCACGATGCAGTCTCCCTGTCCCACAGACAGCATATCCACTCTGTTTTCCCGGCATCTGACCGTCAGCAGCAAAAACGCTGCCCCAATGCACAGGGCCAGTTTATATCTGCCCGTCTTTTTTTTCCGGATCTTTCCCGGCAGTAAAACAGCCGCTGCCAGCAGCAGATAGTACAGGATCACAAGCCATATGGCAGGTCTTCCGGTAATGCAGGTATGCCCGGGAAACGCCATGGCCAGTCTGCAGGTCGTTTCATAAATCTGCAATACCACGCAGGCCGGATACAGCAGGATGGGAATCTTTAAAAGCCCCGCTGCGATGGCACTGATCAGTACAATTCCAAGAAGGGGAACCAGCAGGATGTTCAGCAAAATGGAATAAACAGGATAAGAATAATAGAACCAAAGAAGGATGGGGAGTGTAAACAATGTTACGGAAAGACTTGCAATCAGAGCCCGGATCAGCCAAACCGCCCCTTTACAAAGCAGATTCTGTTTCCGCTTCCATTTTTGTAAGGGTCCGCTAACTATTTCCGTCATCACAGGGGCCAGTACGCCGATGCCGCAGACAGCACCGAAGGATAGGAGGAACCCCGCCTGGGTAAGGTACTCTCTGTTACAGATCAGCAGAAGCAGGCCGGAAAAGGCCATGGCGGTGATCAGGTCGTAGCTTCGCTCCAGCACATCTCCCAGAATCTGCAAAAACAGCATCACTGCTGCCCGGGTCACAGAGCCGGAGCCTCCTGTCAGGATCCCGTAAAGCACCACCAGCACCGTTCCTGCTGCTGCACTGACAGGCAGGGGCAGGCCGCTCCTGCAAAGAAGTTTATACAAAGACAGTCCCAAAAGGGAGATATGAAGACCGGAAATTGCCAGAATATGAGCGATGCCGTTTTTCCGGTACAGGTCTTTGATCTCCTTATCCATGTCGCTTCGCATACCAAGGACCATGGCCCCGATGACGGATCCCTGCTCCCTGCCGGCGGCCATTTCATAAAAGCGATACCGGTCTTCCTTTATGCGCTGCATGGCCTCCAAAAAGGCGTTTTTCATCCCGCTTCGCTCCTCGATCCGGGAAGCAAAAATCTTCCAGCAGTATCCTTTGCTCTCATAATAGGATGCTTCATCAAACTGGCCGTCATTTTCCGCCGGTGAAAAGAAGGCGATCTTTCCCTGCATCCGTACTCTTTCTCCGATCATAAGAGGCATTTCGGATGAATCGTCCATGTAGCAAAGCACCAGTCCCTGCTGCGCTATTTTGTTTTGTTGTATTGTTTGGGATTGTCCCCGGATCCGACCGGATCCGATAACAGAAACTTTAGATAAATGATAGAGGATCTTTTCGTTTTTTCGTTCTCTTGCCTTAACCGTCCCTTCCAAAAGAATCTGTTCCCCTTCAAGGGCCGGTTTCTCCTGCGGGCTCTTTGGCAGAAGGCCAAACAGAAAAAGGATGCCCGCAAAGAGGGCGGCAAAAAGACACAGAGGTCTTTTGATCAGCATATGCCCTCCTGTTTTTTATTCTCAGTTAATCTGCCCGGCAGATCATCCATCTGCAGGTCCCGGTCAGCCGGGTTCGCAGCTCCGGACTCAATTCGTGCTCTCTGCATCCGTATCCTGGACAGGAGAAATGATATCCGCCGATTTGGATATGATCTCCAGATTCCGGTCATACAGCTCGTCCAGAGAATATTTTTCCCGGAATAACAGCTGGGTCTCGCCGTTTACGGAAAACTGTACCCGGTTCACACTGGAAAGCTCCGTCAGGGAATTCACGATACCGTACAAAGCCACATCCGGATTGATGTTCGTGGTCTGGGCCATAAAACCGGTATCCATATTTACATAGCAGACACCGTCTTTTTCAGTAACGGAAAGCACCCTGGTATCAGGATTGATGACAGGGCACGCTCCCATCTCCGCCTCGGATTCCGTAACACCCAGCACAAGCTGTTCCATCACCAGTTTTTCGATGGGAATGTTACTGGAGTAGATCACGTCCCGGTCCACACGGATCAGCTTGTTCCCTTCGTTGTTTGCAAAATATAAGTCAAGGGTAACTTTTTCCTCGGTGTTGATCTCTTTTCCGTTATTGTCGATAAACTGGTCCGCCCGCATGATTCCCACAGGCAAGCCCGTGCTGCTGGTAAGTGCGGTCTGGTTGATCTGATACACGCAGTAGGTGATCCCGGGCACCTGGGTCAGCGTCCTGACCACCGCAGCTCTGGAGAGGATCTCCCCTGCAGTGGTATAATTATAATAGTCTTCCGTAAAATTCAGGGTAACCGTCTCATCAACCACTTCCATCTCCGGAAGAGAGATCTCTTCGGGAATGGCTGCGCGGTACTGGGTATCCGCAGGCACTTGATGAAGATTATCCAGCAAAAATGCAAGCAATTTAGTCTGGTTTTCTTCCGTGGTGGCCACTTCCACAGCATCCACCCTTGTTTCTTCTTTATTCACGGTATAGATCTTATAGATATTGCCCTGGGGCTCTTCTTCCTCTCCGCAGCCGAACAGCGTCAGCATAAGCAAGAGCATCAGTACCGGGAGTAATGTTTTTTTCATTTATTTTCCCTCCTGTCTCTTGATATAGATCAGCGGGATCTTTACAAAGAACTTCGTTCCTTTTCCCTCTTCGCTCTCAAGCTGCACCGATCCTCTGTGCATCAAAATGGCATTTCTTGCAATGGCCAGTCCCAGACCGTTTCCGCCGATATCTTTGGAGTGGGATTTATCCACCCGGTAAAAACGTTCAAAAATGTGTTCCTGCGCCTCCGGCGGAATTCCGATACCGTTGTCCTCCACGGTGATCAGCGCAAACTGATGATCCGCATCGCAGGTCACCTTCACATAGCCGTATTCCACGTTGTATTTGATAGCGTTCTCGATGAGATTGGACAGTGCCAGCGTCAGCTTCACTTCGTCTGCTTCCAGTTTAACTTCCCTGACACTTTCAAACAAAACATCGATATTCCTCTGCTTGGCAATGGGACGCAGCCTTTTCATCAGGCGCTCCAGCAGGTCATTGAGCAGGATGCTTTCAATGTTCAGATCGCTGGCCCGTTTATCCATTCGTACAAGGGATAAAAGATCCGTGATGATCTTGTTTTCCCTGTCGATCTCATCTGCAATATCCACCATGAATTCCTTATACAGCTCCACGGGAACGTCTTCCTGCATCAGCAGGGAATCCGCCAGTACCTTCATGGATGTAATGGGAGTTTTCAGCTCGTGGGAGACATTGGAAACAAACTCCTGTCTGGATTCATCCACTGCCTTCATCCGGCCCAGAAGGTCGTTAAATGCCGATATGATATGCTCCGTTTCGATATAATCCGGCACGGAGATCTGCTCTGTATTGAATCCGTCCTTTACCTCACTGATGGCCGTTGTAACCCGGTCAAAGGGCTTGACCAGAAGCTGGGAGACCACCCAGGCAATGGCCAGCAGCAGGATCGCCGCCAGCATCTGCATAACCGTGGCACGGGAACGCAGAATATCCAGGTTGGTCTGAATGTTGTCCGCAGAAACACTGGTGAGCATGACGCCTTTTACCACGGTTTCCTGGGATTCGTCCTCATCATATAAGGGATCCTGTTTCACCAGCGTGTCCACAATAGGGGTAGTGATCTCGATGTAATAGTTTTCCTCGTCGTAATGAGCCGTGGATTCGCCTTTGAGACATTTCATCACTTCTTCCGAGATCATGGTCTTGCCTTCACTGATCCCATAAGTGTCTTTGATGATCCGGCAGCTCTGATCGATAATGATCACGCGCCCGTCATAAAGATCGGACAGCATACCAAGCTCCGCGTTGATAACGTCGGAGGTATTGTCCGCAAGATAGTTGTAATTGATCAGGTGATTTGCCAGAATCTTACACTGATTCTGAATATCAGTCATTCTGACGTTGACGGCACGATTCATGTAGGTTTGCAGAATCGTATACCGAAGGATCACTGCCGGTATGATACCTACCAGCAATATCATGATAAAAATGCGCACCTTTAGAGAGCGCAGAATATGCAGCCCTGAAAGCCACCCTTTGATCTTAGCATTCAATGTGATTATCCCTTAAAAAAGTATCCCATTCCCCATTTTGTGTGAACATAGCGCGGTTCGCTGGAATTGGTCTCGACTTTCTCTCTGAGTCGTCTGATGTGAACATCCACTGTTCTCACGTCTCCCGGATAGTCCGAGCCCCAAACCATGGTAAGAAGTTTTTCTCTGGAATAAACCTGATTCGGATGGGTTGCAAGAAGCTCAAGCACATCAAATTCTTTGGCCGTCAGACGAATCTCCCGTCCGGCAATGGTGACTCTCCTGTTATCCTGTTCAATCACCATATCGCCTGAAGTGATCACGCTCTTTACAGGCTCAGCCGCCTTGGTACGGGGCTGCGTCCTTCTGACAATTGCTTTGATCCTTGCTTTTACTTCCAGTATGTTAAAGGGTTTTGTAATATAATCATCCGCACCGTACTCAAGGCCGAGGATCTTATCGATATCCTCTCCCTTAGCCGTCAGCATCATAACGGGAACCGATGAAAATTCCCTGATCTGAACCAATGCTTCAAATCCGGAAAGCTTGGGCAGCATCACATCCAAAAGGATGATGTCATACTCACCCTGTCTTGCTTTTTCCACCGCTTCCTCTCCGTCGTAGGCACAATCCACTTCCATGTCGTCCTGCTCAAGAGAAAAACGAATCCCCTTCACGATCAATTTCTCATCATCAACGATCAAAACCCTGATTGCCATTTTTTATACCCGAATCATATCCTTAATCTTTTGAAACAGCCCGTCCTTAATACCGGACACCTTTTTGATCTCTTCTATGGAGCCGAAATCCCCATGCTCCGTTCTGTATTCTATGATACTTTTTGCCTTTCCTTCACCGATTCCGGGAAGGGTCATCAAAAGGGCCTCATCTGCCCTGTTCAGATCCACCTTTCCGTCATCTGCCGCATCCCCCGTACTAGCTGTCGGATCCTGCCCGGTGTCAGTCCCCGTAAAAGATGCCTGCATCTGCTCATATTCTTCCTCTGTGGGAATGCGGATCATGTCTCCGTCTGACAGCACGCCTGCCTGATTGACCGCTTCGTAAGCTGCGTCTTCCCGCAACCCGCCTGCCATCTGCACCGCCTCAAATACTCTGGCATCGCTCCTTAGCTCATACACGCCGGGGGCGTTTACCGCTCCGCAAACCTGCACGAAAACGGAAGTTTGCTTCTCTGTCCCCGGATCATTTTGATCCGGCGTCTCCTGCTCAGGATCTGCTTCGTCTGAAGATGTTTCGGATCCCGGAAGATCCGTTCCATAGGAATATTCCCCGGCTCCACAGCCGCACAGAACGCTTAAGGAAAGCACGGACACCGCACACAAACGGCGGATCGTGCGTAGAAAATACTGAAACGACGGATAATTCATATCACAAGTCTCCTTTCTGAAGTAAAGAAAGGATCCCCGTGTCAGTTGCACTTCCATTTTATGCCAAATAAAACGGGATAGCAAGAGCAAAATGAAATTTCAAAGCCGTCAGTTTACCTGTGAATCCATTTGCTGCTGCAGTTTTTCCACCGCTTCGGTGATATCATCACCTTCCCAGATTCCGGTCATGGTGATTTCCAGCTGCATCCAGAAGTTGCTGGCTTCCATGATCTTGGGAAGTCCGATGCTCTTTTCGTAAACGGACATGGCTTTTTTCAGCTTCTCATCTTCATAGTCTGCCATATAGGATGCACTGGGGTGACCTGTCATCTCGTACAGTCCCGCATCGCCGTTGCAGGTTAAAAAGGCCGCAAAATCATCGGCTTCCTGCTGTTTTTCCCCAAAGCCGTTAATGGCAACCACGGTGGTCACCGACAGTCCGCGGCTTGTAAGGGTGGAGTTCAGATCCGGCATATGGGTGATGCCGTACTCTGCCTGGAACTCACCCGCATCTTTGGCCGCTTTTAATTTTGCGATCACATCGGTGCTGGCTATGGTAAAGAGGGTCTTTCCCTCTCTGAATTCCCTAAGGATTGTTTCATAGTCCGAATCCTTGGCTTCAATGGAGAAGAACTGGCGAAGGGCCTGATACACCTCCATGGCCGCAATGGTATCGGAATTGTTGATATTCACAAGGGATCTGTCATCGCCGCATTCGCCCCCCACATTGATGGTGCTTCCCGCGAAGAAATAGTTGTAAAAGACGTCCGTCACATCCCATTTGAAGATGTTTTCCATTCCTTCCGGCGCATCGTAATCGTTGGCCAGATTCAGGATATCTTCAATCTTTCTCGGGATCAGATCATCCGCGCTGACCTCTGTCAGCTTCACTGATTCCTCCGGGCCTTCCACATACACTTCTCCGTCGGCAGGGGCCTGACCTTCTGTCTCCATGGCATCTGCCGCTTCCTGGGCCGCCATGCCTTCCTGCAGATCCTGAAGCTGATCGTTATGGGCCTTTGCCATCTGCTCCAGATAGGTTCTGTTATACAGGAAAAATGCGGTTTCGTAGTAAAGGGGATAGGCTACTTTTTTCCCTTTGTAAGTTACGGCATTTAAAGCCGCAAGGGGGAATTTTTCCTCTCCCACCTGCTGGTCATTGTCAAGAATCGTGGTTGCGATCCCGGACAGGCAGGCCTTCTCCAGCGTATCTGAGGTGGTCAGATACAGATCCGGCATACCGGTCTGCTCTCCTTTTCCCACGCTTTCGTCGTAGATCCGCTCCAGATATTCTGCCTGGGGCACAAGCACCGGCAGAATATGGATATCTTCATGCTCCTGCATGTACTTTGCTGCCTGCTGCTCGATATAAGGACTCATGCCCTCTTCCGTATACCAGATGCGGAGCACGGTCTTTTTGCCAAAGCCCGTATCGCCTACGGTTGTTTCGGGTACTTCGTTTTCGGAAACCGATAAAAGCTTAGACTGGAGCTGACTGTCTTTTGTTAGCACCGGCTCACTATTATCTTCCGCTTTCATCCCCGCCGCAAACGTAAAGCTCAGGATCAAAAGTACCGCAATGATTGAATAGATCCGTTTTCTCATGAAAGTGCATCCTCCAGGATCCGGATCATTTCATCAATGTCTTCTTCGGTAATCACAAGGGGCGGAACAAATCGGATGATCTTAGCTCCCGCGTTGATCAGGACCAGCCCGTTATCCAGCGCTTTCTGCAGCACAGGCTTAACCTCACAGTCAAATTCCAGACCCTGCATCAGTCCGATGCCGCGCCGTTCGATAATATGATCATATTTTGCCACAAGGCCGTCCAGCTTTTCTTCCAGATAAGCGCCCACCTTTTTTACGTGGCTTAAGATATCTCTTTTTTCATACAGATCCAGCACTGTGGATACTGCTCTGCAGGCAAGGGGATTACCGCCATAGGTGGTACCGTGGTCGCCTGCCACAAGGGAAGCATCTGCTAACTTTTGAGACATCAAAAATGCACCTACGGGGATTCCGCAGCCCAGAGCCTTTGCAGTAGCCATGGCATCCGGTTTCACGCCAAAACGCTGCCATGCAAACAGCTCGCCGGTACGTCCCATACCACACTGGATCTCGTCAAAGATCAGCAAAATATCTTTCTCGTCGCAAAGCTTGCGAAGCTTCTTTAAAAACCCTTCCTCTGCCGGGAAAATACCCCCTTCTCCCTGCACCGTTTCAAGGAGGATCGCACAGGTTTTTTCGTTCACCAGTGCTTCCACGCTTTCATAATCATTCATGGTGGCAAACTTTACATTGCCGATCATGGGCTCGAAAGCCTTTCTGTAAGCCGGATTGCCGGTTACGGACAAAGCTCCCATGGTCCTTCCGTGGAAGGAATGCTCCATGGCAATGATCTCATGATCCGTGTTGCCGTCCTTTAAATAAGCATATTTTCTCGCGGTCTTGATCAGGCCTTCCACAGCCTCAGCACCGCTGTTGGTAAAAAATACTCTCTCCAGTCCCGCTGCCTTTGTCAGTTTCTGCGCTGCCTCGGCGGCAGGGATGTTGTAGAAATAGTTGGAGGTATGGGTCACTTTTCTGATCTGGTCGGAAAGGGCATCGATGAGCTCTTTTTCCAGTTCCTGATCACCGTATCCCAGGGCATTTACAGCGATGCCGCCGCAAAAGTCCAGATACTTTTTTCCTTCCGTATCATACAGGTAAACACCCTGTCCATGCTCAAATACCACCTGAAACCGGTTGTAGGTATGCAGCAGACTGTTTTCCGCTTTTTCGATATAACTGTTCATCATTCATCCTCCGATTTAATGATCGCCGTTCCGATGCCTTCGTCCGTAAAGATCTCCAAAAGTAAGCAATGGGCAACTCTTCCGTCCAGGATATGCACTCTTCCAACGCCGTTCTTTACTGCTTCGATGCAGCCGGAAAGCTTGGGCAGCATACCGCCTCCGATGATACCGGAATCCAGCAGCTGATCTGCCTGCTCCACCGTCAGCCGGGAAATAAAGCTGTCTTTGTCATTGATGTCTCTGTAAACGCCTTCGATATCCGTCAAAAATGCCAGCTTCTCGGCACCCACTGCCTTGGCAATGGCACATGCCGCATCATCGGCATTGATGTTATAGGAAGCAAAGTCATCTCCCAGTCCGATGGGTGCTACAATGGGAAGGAAATCTTTTTCCAGAAGATCAAAGAGGATCTTCGGATCAACCTGTTTTACATCTCCCACAAATCCGATATCCTGTCCGTCGGAATACTTCTTGTCCACCCGAAGCAGGGCTCCGTCTTTTCCGCTGATACCAACGGCCCGTACGCCCAGTTCTTCCACCATGGTCACAAGGCATTTATTGACTTTGGAAAGAACCATTTCAGCGATCTCCATGGTAGCCGCATCCGTTACGCGAAGACCGTTCACGAATCTGGGCTCCATGCCTGCTTTCTCTACCCAGTGGCTGATCTCTTTTCCGCCGCCATGGACAATGATGGGCTTGAAACCAACCAATTTCAGCAGGGTCACGTCCTGGATCACGCTCTTTTGGATCTCCGGATTGGTCATGGCCGATCCGCCGTATTTTACAACGATGATCCTTCTGTTAAACTTCTGGATATAAGGCAGTGCCTCAATGAGCACCTCAGCCTTTTGCATGATCCTGTTCATGTCTTTGTCGTTCATTTTTTCGTTCCTTTCCTTACGTCCTTTCGATTTTTCCTGACTTCTCTTCCTCTGTTTATTGGTTAAACCGGACAATATTTTCTTCATTCAGGGTGAAATCGTAGTAGTTCAGATCCTCCCTTTTTGTCCAGCCGATCTCCTTCCAAAAGGCATTCCCCACATCATTCTGGGTAAAAGCGATCAGCGAAACCTTGTTGATCCCTTCCGCCCGAAGGGCCTGCATGCAATGCACCACCATGGCTCTTCCGATGCCGCGCCTTCTGTGATCCGGTCTGACGCACACATGGTAAAGGCATCCTCTTCTTCCGTCATGTCCGCAAAGGATGGCGCCGAGGACCTGTCCCTCTTCCACAGCCACCACAGAGCATCCCGGATTCCGTCTGATGAACTTTTCCACACCTTCCCGGGAATCATCAATGCTTCGGATGGCAAAGCCCTTGATGGACAGCCAAAGTTCTCTTACCTTATCATAATCTTCCGCCTCCATGGCACGGATCTGTGCCTTCAGCGTGTTTTGACTTTCACTCATTTTAAATTCAGTCCCTTTGCTTCATCGCAGCCCAGCACAATATTCATGCACTGCATTGCGGCGCCGGAAGCACCTTTCCCCAGATTGTCAAACTGTGAGGTTAAAAGGATGCGGTCCTCATTTCCTGTAATGTAGATCTTCATACCGTCATAGCCGGAAAGGGAGTTGCCGGACAAAAAGCCGGTGGCTGCCACTTCGTCATCAGCCTGTGCTACAGTGATGAACTTTTCTCCTTTATAATACTCTGTAAAGAAGTTTCTGATCTTATCCGGATCCGCATCTTTTAGCAGATCGGTATACAGAGGCACCGTCACCACCATGCCGCTGTAATAATCATCCACAATGGGGGAAAAGAGGGGCGCTCTGTCAAGGCCCGTGATCTTCTGCATTTCCTTCAGATGCTTATGCTGCTGGGTCAGCGCATATTCACGGGGTGCATACAGATCCTTACTTTTATCTTCTGCCTCATAGGAAGCGATCATTTTTTTACCGCCGCCGGAATAGCCTGTCAGTGAAAAAGCGCTGGCAGGATAATCGGAAGGCATGAAGCCTCCTGCCACCATGGGATATACCAGGGAAATAAAGCCTGATGCATGACATCCCGGAACCGCGATCCGTTTGCCGGAGCGGATGGCACTTCTGTGTTTTTCCGAAAGCTCCGGAAGACCGTAGGCCCATCCCTCGCAGGTGCGGTGCGCCGTGGATGCATCGATGATCACCACGTTTTCGTTTTCAACAAGTGATACAGATTCTTTTGCCGCCGCATCCGGGAGACAGAGAAATGTAATATCGGAAGCATTGATCAGCTCTTTTCGCGCAGCAGGATCTTTCCTAAGGTCCGGGCTGATGGTAAGCAGCTCGATGTCATCTCTTTGGGAGATCCGCTCATGGATCCGAAGCCCTGTGGTACCTTCACTTCCGTCGATAAAAACTTTGGTTTTCATAGTCTTCTCCTATTAGTATGGCCGGGCAAAACACACCCGTTTCTTAGCTTACTCGATATCGCAGGTAAATTCAACCCCGCACAAAGAAATATCGGATTGCATAATCATACAACTTTTTCCTTAAATATGCAACTAAAATTTAATATATACACATTTTAGGCGAATATTCATGCTTTTATGCGCAATTTTCCTCTTGCAAATAGGAAAACTGTGGTGTATGATTTGTTTTGACACTACCAAACATCAGCAGGAGGTTTACATTATGAAAGAAAAAGTTGTACTGGCTTACTCCGGAGGACTGGATACTACCGCCATTATCCCCTGGTTAAAAGAAAACTATGATTACGAAGTAATCTGTGTCTGCGTAGACTGCGGACAGGGCAGCGAGCTGGACGGCCTTGAGGAAAGAGCAAAGCTTTCCGGCGCACAGAAGCTTTATATTGAAGATATCACGGATGAGTTCTGTGATGAGTACATCGTTCCCTGCGTACAGGCACATGCCGTATATGAGAATAAATATCTTCTGGGAACTTCCATGGCTCGCCCCGCCATTGCAAAGCGTCTTGTTGAGATCGCACGCAAGGAAGGCGCTACTGCCATCTGCCACGGTGCAACCGGAAAAGGAAACGACCAGATCCGTTTCGAGCTTGGCATCAAGGCTCTGGCTCCCGATCTGAAGATCATCGCAGCGTGGAGATCCGATAAGTGGACCATGAATTCCCGTGAGGAAGAGATCGAATACTGCAAGCAGCACGGAATCGATCTTCCCTTTGATGCATCCCATTCCTACAGCCGTGACAGAAACCTTTGGCACATCAGCCACGAAGGACTTGAGCTGGAGGATCCTGCAAACGAGCCCAACTATGATCACCTTCTGGTTCTGGGCACCACACCTCAGAAAGCTCCCGATCAGGGCGAGTATGTAAGCCTTTCCTTTGAAAAAGGCGTTCCCACTGCCATCAACGGCGAGAAGATGAAAGTATCCGATATCATCAAAAAGCTGAACGAGCTTGGCGGAAAGCACGGCATCGGTATCATTGATATCGTAGAGAACCGCGTAGTAGGTATGAAGAGCCGCGGCGTATATGAGACCCCCGGCGGAACCATCCTTTACGAAGCACATCAGCAGCTTGAAGAGCTGATCCTTGACCGCGATACCTATCGCACCAAAGAGGAAATGGGTAACCTGTTCTCCCAGATCGTATATGAAGGAAAATGGTTCTCCCCTCTTCGCGAGGCAGTGCAGGCATTTATCGAGAGCACCCAGAAGTACGTAACCGGCGAAGTAAAATTCCAGCTTTATAAAGGAAACATCATCAAAGCCGGTACTACCTCACCCTACTCACTTTACAATGAGAGCATCGCAAGCTTTACCACCGGCGATCTGTATGATCACCATGATGCGGAAGGCTTCATCAACCTCTTTGGTCTTTCCACCAAAGTACGTGCCATGAAGATGCAGGAAGCTCTGAAATCATGACAAAGCTGAAGCTTATTCTGCTTTGCTATGTGCTGGTCATGAATATCATTGGCTTTGCACTGATGGGTATTGATAAAACAAAGGCCCGGAAAAGAGCCTGGCGCATACCGGAATCTACGCTTTTCCTCTTTGCACTTTTCGGAGGAAGCATAGGTTCCATTGCCGGGATGTTCTTTTTCAGGCATAAAACAAAACACTGGTATTTCGTAGTGGGCATGCCGCTGATCCTGATCCTTCAGATCGTGGCCCTGGTCCTCTTTCTGAAGATGCCCATTACCTTTACCGTACTCTGAAGGGAGAGTCGTTATGTACATTGCAATCGTTGCTGACAACATCGCAGATCGTAAGCAGGCAGAACGCCTTCTCGGCAGAGCGGGAAACACTCTTTCCGAAACTACGGGGCTTTTGTATGTATCCTCTTACGGCGACGAAAACGCTTTTTTGCACGAATGCATGAAATTCGATCTCTTTTTCCTGGATTTCGACAACGACATCCCTCATTCTGTTGCAGTATATGAACACTTCCGGGAGTTGATGGCTCCCGGAATCTGCTGCATCTGTAAAAAAGAAACAGATACGGTGCCGGAGAATCTCGATCCTTCCATTTTGCTCATCAACAAGCCGATCATGACTGCAGATCTCCACGCCATGATCCTGAAGGCACACGAGGAGATCGGCATCAAGCGCAATAAAGAAACCCTCATCGAGCTTCGGGGCGATGTTGATACCAAATACGTGCAACGAGCTGATCTGATGTACGTGGATTTTGATGAGGAAAAACGCTTCCTCCACTACCATCTGGCTGACGGAAGCATTCTTACCATGAGCGGATGCCATAATGACATGAACCGCTCTTTAGGCAATCTTTCCGAGTTTTCCGAGAAGTCCCGTCGCTACTACGTCAATTCCAATTTTATCAACACAGAAAACAAAAAAAGCATTCTCCTCAAGAACGGAGAACGCCTTTCTATTGCTGAATCTTCCGGTTTTTCCGGTTTCTTCAAACGATCATAATGTAACGATAATGCCGCCGTCGCCGGCATAAAGCGAACTGACACCGGCGGTATTTAAGATCCGTATGTTACGACAACCCAGTATTTTTTCACAAAGCTCTCTTACGCTTTCCGCCCTGCTTGGGGCATTGCAATGAGAGATCATGCAGGAAAGTCCGGCCGAATCCGGTTTTTCCTTTGCAATGATGTCCACCATTTTGGCCAGGGCCTTCTTCATGCCCACAGACTGGCCAAGCTGCTGAATCTCTCCTCCAGGGGTAGAGCTTAAAACAGGCTTAATGGAAAGTGTACCGGCGACGAGAGACTTCAGTCCTGTCAGCCTTCCGTTCTTGCGAAGCGCATCCAGATTGTCCAAAACAAAGTAAGTAGTCAGATCATCTCTGAATTTACCCACCTTTTCCACAACCGTTTCAAAAGCCGTTCCCAGGGCTGCCAGCTTTTCGATGTGAAAAGCGATCTGGGTCATGCCGCAGGACGCTGAACAGGAATTAAACACATGCACATTCCTGTGGGGATGCTCCTCCAAAAACATGGTCCTTGCCAGCTGTGCACTGTTGTAGCTTCCCGATAAAGCGCCGGAAAGGGTCACCACGTAAATATCCGTATCCTCTGCTGTTTCCATGGCCTGCATGTAGCGTTCCGGCGAAGGACAGGCTGATTTGGGTGCATTCGGACTCTTAGCCACCCGTGCCAGAAAATCCGCCTGATCAAAGTTTTCATCGTCCCAGATCCTGTATCCGTCAACCATGAGTTCCAAGGGGATCAGCTCAAAATGCCGGTCCTGCTTTTTCTCCTCAGGCAGTTCCCCGCAACTATCCATAATGATCTTGTAATCCATCTTTTCCTCCCTGTTTATGGGGCAAGCAACATCAAGTAGTAATCATTACTACATCACATAACATGTACCATAATACCATGATTTACGTAAAAATAAAAGAGGGATTGGAAAAAAAGAAGAAACCCTGTATACTATGAGTTGTTCTAAAAAAGAAAAAAAGAGGTATCCATGATCGCGATCGCATTTGACAATACAGAAACCATCAGCCGGCAGCTCCTGAAAAAAAGCACCTTTGACTCCTTTCTGCTGGGCAGCGTTACCTTAAACGGTATCTTTCAGCTTGTGTTAGAGCCCGGTCAGACGGAGAAAGTGCCTGTCACCTACAAAGATGTAAAGCCCCTGATCTGCCACTATCTGCAGCAGCAACGCATACTGTGTGAAACCAATGCTGCAGAATCCGATGGCGCGCAGACTGCAGGATCTCGGAGCATACAGCCTGCAGATTCTCAGATCGAAGAAAAAAAAGAAGACCTGTCCCTCAGCCTTCTGACAAAGGGACAGATCGTTTTACATGCTTCTTCATCTTATCTTGGAAGTGTGCTGGGTCACAAGGATTTTACCGGCGATCCGGAGCAGATTCAGAATCTGGTGCTCACCTTCCGGATCACGCCGGAAGGAATCACCGCCCTTACAGGAATCTCCTATCGCAGCTTTACCACGGATAAAAGCATGGACCGGATCTGGGACAGTTCTATCCTGAAGGCCTTTGATCACAGCAATATTCCTTATACACTTCTGTAGCTATCCGGCTTTTTCCTCAGTCATCTCCCAGATATGCCACCACTTCCACTTCGCAAAGAACGTTCTTGGGAAGCGTCTTTACTGCTACACAGCTTCTGGCCGGTTTATGATCGGAAAAATACTTGCCGTAGATCTCGTTAAAAGCTCCGAAGTCATCCATATCACTAAGGAAGCAGCCTGTCTTAACCACTTTGGAGTAGTCAGCTCCCGCTGCTTCAAGCAAAGCTCCGATATTTTTCATCACCTGCTCTGTCTGTGCCTCAATGGTGGCCTGAGCGATCTCGCCCGTTTCCGGAATAATGGCGATCTGACCCGATGCATAGAAAAAATCTCCTGCAACGATCCCCTGGGAATACGGTCCGATGGCAGCCGGTGCCTTGTCTGTACTGATCACTTTCATTCTGTTTCTCCTCCTGTTTGTTTATTCCATAAATGCTACGGTCACATAAAAACCGCGCAGGTTTTCCTCCACTTTTACCACAGTGCCTTCCGTCGATTTCAGCCTGTCACGCAACTCAATATTAGCGGACATGGCTAGGGATGGATCAATGGTATAATAATAGCTTCCCGGTAGTTCTCCTTCGGAAACTGACACCTTCTGTCCTTCCTCCAGAAGGCCGGGCCGCTCCATCTTAAATGTCATTTCTCTCATGATTACCTCTTACTCCGCTAAAAGTCTGCGGATAGTGATCTCTGATTCGGAGATTGGCACCATCTCCTGCGTCTTTTCCAGATCCTTTTTTACCGTTTCGGGATCTCTGTCTTTTTCTTCCAGATCCTCACGTTCCAGCATTCTTGTAAAGATTTCAACAACGTGCGGATCAAACTGGGTACCCGAACATCTCCGAAGCTCAGCAATCGCTTCTTTTTCAGGCATTCCCTTATGATAAGGCCTGTCATTGACCATAACGTCGTGGGAATCCACTGCGGCTATGATCCTTGCGATCAGAGGGATCTCCTCACCCTTCAGCGCGTTGGGATAACCGGTGCCGTCCCATTTTTCATGGTGACACAAAATACCGTCCGCGATCTCGGCAAGTTCAGGTGAACTCTTTGCAATACGGTATCCCTTTACTGTATGCTGCTCAATTACGATCCGCTCCTCTGCAGTCAGCTTGCCCTTTTTCTTGATGATATCCTGCGGGATCGCCACTTTACCGATATCATGCAGCGCCGCCAGCAGCTCGAGACGACCGATAATAGCATCGGAAAGCCCCATTTCTCTTCCTAAGCGGGCTGCCATCTTTCTGGTGCGTTCCACGTGTTCCTCTGTCTGGAAATCACTCTCTGCAAGCGTCTGTTTCAGGGAGTTTACGAGGGAACTGGAGGCAGATTTTTCTTTCAGCATCTTCTTGTTCTGCATGCTGGTCCGCGCATCCTGCAAAAGCTTTTCTACGGAAGATTCACCATTGTCTTTGGTGGCAATACCGTATTCCAGAGAAACAGGCATCTGATCGTAGAAATCCAGGATTTCTTCCCGTACATTATCCATGATCTCGGTGGCGTCCGCATCACTGGTCCGTTCAAACACAACCGCGATATCGCCGTTATCCAGTTTGGCGCAGAACGCATCCTCGCCGGCTCTTCTGCGGATGTAACGGGCAATCTGCTTCATAACACCGTCGCCGTACTCCGTACCATAGGCTTCATTAATGGCTCGCATTCCGTCCACGTTACAGATCACGATGGACACCGGCCAGTACTCATCATCATTCCACTGGGGCATCTGATTATAGAAGCTCTGCTTGTTATAAAAGCCGGTTACAGCGTCATAGAGCATGGATTTTTCCAGCTCGAAGAAAGTCTGACGGTTTGTGGTAACATCATGGAATACGAACAATTTTCCGATGATCCGGCTTTCCTCGTCTTTCAAACAGGAGAACTGGCACTCCATGATCTTCTGTTTGCCGCCTTCTTCATAGGTCCAGTCAAATTCCTGATCATTTTCAATGCCGGAAAGCCCCAGGAAAAGCTGGGAGCTGACGAACTCATCAATGGTCATCCGCCCGTTTACGAAACGAAGATCGGGCATCATTTTTTCCAGATAAACACTGTGATCCACCAGCATACCCTCGTAATCGAAGAGGATAATGGGATCCGTCAGGTGCTCAAAGATCATATTTCTGGTAATAGCCAGGGTGGAAGATCTCAGATAATTGAAATTGTAAAAATAGAGTAACAATCCCACGATCACATACAGGATCGGCGTCATATCAATATGCGCAGGGAAAAGACCAACCAGATAAGTCACGTAGAAAATAAGGGCCATGATCATCCCGACGATGGGACCCTGATACCTGTTCAGATAAGCCTTCGGCGTCTCGTCACACTTTTTAAGAAGCATCCCGATGGTAATGATGATCAGCAGAATGTTATAGGTCATATGAACGTAAAAGATCAGATGAGGGGTGTAGGTCAGGATCATGCCATCCCCAAAGGGTTCCCCCCGGTAAGTCAGCGTGATCTCCGTAAAAGGATTGATCAGCATAAAAACGGAATCCACAGCCAAATACGCCAGGATCCCCACACGCAGCCATTGGGGGAACCGGAACTCCCACCCCACATAGCTGACCACATATTCAAGATAATAATAGAGCATCAGATCCAGAAAAATAAACGCGATGGAACATCCCATCGACTGGATGAGCGGATAATTGATCAAAAGATTCAAAGAGTAAAACAGGATCATCAAAAAGTTCATCAGCATGGCAATGCCGAGCTTTCTGGCAATCTTGGAATCTCTTCTGTATGCTTTTAAAAGGAAATAAGCACTGAAAAGTGCCGCGACCACATACAGGCCCCAAATCGTACTATCGATCAATTACGTTTCCTCCCGGAAAGATTCTATATAAACGAAAATCCCAGAGCTTTGATCAGGCAGCCGGAAAGAACACCGAATACCCATAAAACCGTGATCACCTTGAGGGAATCCTTAAAAGGCTTATTCACCCGCAAAAGTACCAAAAGACCTACGCCAGCGCCTACCAAAAGACCGCTGAGCAGGGCACCGGCACCAATCATACCGCCGGTATAAAGCTGCGTCAGTGCTACGGAAACGCCGCAATTGGGTATCAAACCGAAAAGCGCCGCCAAAAAGATCACGCCATAGGAATTGCCGATGGTCACATATTGGATTCCTTCCGAACCAATGTAACCCATAAAAACATTCATGGCAAAGGATATTACCAGGATGAAAAGCAGGATCTTCAGGCTGTGCTTCAGCGCTGAAACAAAAATCCCGTCTTTTTCGCAATCACAATGCTCCCGTTCACAGATCTCATGAATATGAATATCCAGATCATCGTGGTCATGATCATGGCCATGGGAGTGAGAATGCGCATGCTCGCGGTGGCTTTCCTCCCTCGTTCCTCTTTTCCTGCCTTCCCCGCGACCTTTAGCCGCTTTTTTCACAGGAGCCTCTGTCTCTACGGGGGCGCGGCAGATCTCCACAAACAGATCGATCAGGATTCCGGCTCCAAGTGCGATCAAAACCTTCAACAAAAGGATCTTGCCGATGGCTCCGGCAGGTACACCGGAAGAAAGCATCAGCGGAAGCATCTCATCGGAAGTGGAAAGGAATACCGCTATAAGCGCTCCTTTACTGATCACTCTGGCCGCATACAGATTCGATGCCGCAGCAGAAAACCCGCATTGGGGAGCCAGTCCGCAAAGGGCTCCGATCAAAGGTCCAAAAAGGCCCGCATTTTTCAGACCGCGAACCATCTTTTCCCCCGTATGATGTTCTAAATACTCCATAAAAATGTACGTGATCAAAAGGAAGGGAAAAATCTTCAGCGCATCGACTCCGGTGTCGATGACGATGTCCTTCCAAAACTCCAAATTCATGTCTTTACTTGCTCCATTCAAAACCAAATCTGCAATTCGCGCGATAATTCAACCTACAGTATATCACAAAGATCCGGTTTTGAACACAAAAAGATACAGCTACTGTCCGATTTGGTCCAGTAAGCCGTCAATTGCCTCATCCAGTTGCCTGTAAACCCCTTCAAAATCCCCTGTATACCAGGGATCGTCCACTTCTTCCGTTCTCCCTGCAAATTCCATCATCATATAAACTTTATCATCCGGATCGCTGCCGAGGATCCGCATCATATTGCGGATATTCCAGTTATCCATACCGATCATGTAGTCAAACTGCGCATAATCCGCTTTTTCCATATGGCGGGCTCTTTTCGCCGTAAAGTCCGTGATCCCCTTTTCCCGCAGTTTTCTCTGTGCAGGCGGATACACCGGATTGCCGATCTCCTCGAAGCTGGTGGCGGCGGATTCTGTATATACTTTCCCCGCAAGCCCTCTCTCTTCGATTTTCTTTTTGCAGATGAACTCCGCCATCGGCGAACGACAAATATTGCCGTGGCAGACAAACAAAACTCTTATCATTTCCCTAAAAACCTCGCAAACCCTTATATTTACTGGCTTTCCGCCCCTGACGTCTTTGTCACTTTTTTGCATAAATCAGCCTTTTTTGGGCAAATTTTCGCATATTTTT
>JAIKWF010000036.1 GCA_024685005.1 Lachnospiraceae bacterium | reverse complement strand
AGAAGTAGTGTTTCGCGCTTAGGTACTGGAAACACTAAAATTGTGAGAAATGAGGCTGCAAGATACGCGCAAAAGTTGGGGTATAACTAATATAAGGTACAAAAGCCCACATACTTCCATAGTATACGGAAATTCGTCGGGTATGGACCTTTCGGAGTTTTATAGCCACTTCCTTCATTCGAAAATCGCAGATAGTTTTGGCGTCGGAGAACCCAAATATACTGTGGGGATGTCCGGTATTGAACTGGCTATGGAAGTGATGTATTCTGTTACCGGTCGTTATATGGAGATCACTCCCTCATACAGTTTTGACAGAAGTCCGGAGTACTGGGCCGGTTGGGCTGTTGCATATTATGAGTGGTACAGAGCCATCCCCTTTGATCGGATCAATGAGTATGTTTCCATCGTTGAAATCAGGGAGATGTATTCGCCATATCATGAAGCAGATATTACGAAGTTTATGGATGTAGTTGATGGAAGGATAGAGAATCTGCGTGAGGAATCACGCCTAAAGAGAATGAGGGCTTATGCTGGACTGTCGCAGAAGCTTCTTGCGGAGCAATCGGGTGTATCTGTCAGGATGATAGAACAGTATGAGCAGAAGAAAAAAGATATAAATCGAGCATCATCTACTACGGTATATCGGCTCTCCAGAGCACTGAATAGCAGAATGGAAGATCTGCTGGATATTTCATAAGGTTTGCATAAGAGCAAGGGGCCCCCGGAGTGAATCCGGGGGTTTTTATAATGCCGGAATATGAGATATTTGAAAAAAACCGACTAAAAGTCGAAAAAAATCTTGACAGTCAGAAAAACGTGTTTTATCATAAAATCGACCGAAGGTCGAAAAAGGAGGTCCATGATGAAAAAAGGAGAACGGAGAAAACTGGAACTGCTGCAGATCGCATATCGGAAGTTCGTTACGGCGGGGTATGAGAATACCAGCGTGGAAGACATTATAGAAGAGGCGGGCATTGCCAAGGGAACCTATTATTACTATTTTGAGAGCAAGGAGCAGATGCTGGAGGAAGTGATCGGCATGATGATCGAACAGGAAGCAGAGGCTGCCAGGCAGATTGCAGGTTCCCTCATTCCCATCCCGCAGAAGATTGTGGGTGTTTTTGCTTCCATGCGGCCATCCGGAGAAGAGAACTCCATTCAGGGGGCGCTGCATAAAGCTGAGAATATCCTGATGCACAATAAGATCCGTAAGCGTTTGATGGATACCATAGGACCGATCCTTTCCGGTGTGGTGGAAGAAGGGATCGCGGAAGGAATCTTTTCCTGTGACAACATTCCACAGCGGGTTAGGATGCTGCTGACCATCGGCGGTGATCTCTTTGATGAGGGGCAGTTTACGGAGGCGGATGTGGCAGTCTTTATCGATATGACGGAAAAGCTTTTAGGCGCGAAGCCGGGAACCATGGCATTCATCCGGGATTTGATCGGACAGGGGTGATGGAAGGATGAAAGAAAAAAGTAATTTCGGCAGATTTATGCTTCTGTGGACAGGAGAGCTGATCTCTTCTGTGGGAGGCGGACTGACCGCTTTTGGTCTTGGCGTTTATATCTTTAACCGCACCGGAAGCGCTGCCAGTATGGCACTGGTGACACTGTTGGGATTTTTACCGACCTTGCTTTTATGCGTTCCCGCAGGGGTTCTGGCAGACCGGTATGACCGAAGACTTTTGATGATGGTGGGGGATGGATGTTCTGCGCTGGGCGTCCTTTATATCCTGCTCTGTATGATAAACGGCGGAGCGCAGCTTTGGCAGATTGGTATCGGTGTATCAGTGAGCGCTGTCTTTTCCGCACTGTTAGAGCCTTCCTTCCGGGCAACCATAACTGATCTTCTGACGAAGGAAGAGTATTCCAGGGCCAGTGGCCTGGTGTCTCTGGCGGGAAGCGCCAGATATCTGCTTTCGCCGGTGATCGCGGGATTTCTGCTTACGGTTAGCGATATCAAACTTTTGCTGGTGATCGATATTGCAACGTTCATTCTTACGGTGATCAGCGCTGCAGTGGTAAGACGCGGTATCGGCTCTAAGGCAGCCAAAGAGCAGGAGCCGTTTTTGAAAAGTATGAAGGAAGGATGGCAGCTGCTTTGTGAAAAGAAGGGGATTTTGATCCTGGTGGCGGTATCTTCCGGGATCACGCTGTTCATGGGAGCCTTTCAGATTCTGGCAGAGCCCCTGATCCTTTCTTTTACGGATGCAAAGGCTCTTGGGATCGCGGAAACGGTCTGTGCCTGCGGGATGCTGGCAAGCGGTCTGATCCTGGGGATCAAGGGGATCAAAAGGAACTATGTTACGGTATTGGCGGTTTCTCTGATCTTCGCCGGGCTGTGCATGATCGGCTTTGGACTCTTTGAAAATATGATCACCATCTGCAGCTTTGGCTTTCTGTTTTTTGCAGCCCTGCCATTTGCCAACAACTGTCTGGATTATCTGACTAGGACCAATATTCCCGACAGCGCCCAGGGCAGAGTGTGGGGGCTCATCGGATTTATATCCCAGCTTGGGTATGTGGTTTCCTATGCGCTTTCCGGCCAGGCGGCAGATCTGATCGGCCGGGTCAGCGGAAGGGGCGTAGGACGGGGCGCGGCAATGGTGGTGATGTTTGCCGGCGTATTTCTTGCCATGACGGCAGGCGTGATACTGTTTCCGAGGAGCATACGGGAGTTGGAGGAGAGTATGCCTGAAGCAGATGCCATCG
>JAIKWF010000016.1 GCA_024685005.1 Lachnospiraceae bacterium | reverse complement strand
GCGATTCGCAGAAGGCATTAGTAACAAATTATGAGACGCTGACAACAGCAGAGAGTACATACGCATCAAAGAAGGCAGCTCCGGCTCCTGCTGTGGTTCAGGAACCAATCACGATTCCTAAGAAACCAGCGGCTGTAAAGGTGAAGGTAAAGAAGAATAGAGCTACGATATCCTGGAGGAAGATAAAGAAGAATAAGAGTGGAAAGAAGCTTCTGAAAAAGATCAGATCCATCCAGGTACAGTATTCTACGGATCCTAATTTCCAGCAGAAAGTTGTCACTAAATCAGTTGGAAAGAAAAATACAAAGATCACGCTCAAGCTGAAGAAGAAAAAAATCTATTACATCCGTATGAGGTATGTAGGAAGCAATGGCGTATCAGTTTGGACTGGTGTTAAGAGAGTGAAGACCAAGTAAAGAAGAAATAGCATGCCCTCGGTAGATCTGATCTGTCGGGAGGGGGCTATGAATGCAGAGTGAGCGGATTTAGAGTTTTCCCGGAGATTAACTTCTCCGGGATTTTTCTATCTCTATCCACTTTAATACGTTACAAAGATATAGAGGAAGAAAAGTGAACACTGAAATCATCAGCGGAGAATTCACCTCCGCGACTATTTACACAACCGACAACCAAATAAACTGGATAGATCCGTATGCTGTCAGTCAGATTACTATGCTGTGTAATAACAAAACACTTGCCGGGAGCCGTATCCGTATCATGCCGGATGTTCATCCGGGCAAGGTAGGAACAATAGGGTTCACAGCAACAGTAGGATCACAGCTTATGCCGCTTTTGATAGGAATTGACATTGGCTGCGGAATGACAGCGGCACGTATCAGAAAAGGGAAGAAGGAATGGCAGCGGCTTGATAGCGTTATCCGTGAAAACATTCCTTCTGGCGCAAGCATTTGTAAAATGGCACATCCTATGAGCGCTGAGTTTGATTATGAAAAACTCAATTGTGCGAAGCATATTCAGCCTGAAAGATGTGACAGATCTCTTGGTACATTGGGATCCGGCAATCATTTCATTGAGGTGGATTCCAATGGAGAAGATCTGTATCTCGTTATTCATTCCGGAAGCCGGCATTTAGGCAAGGAAGTACCAGACTATTATATGGCTGAAGGGCAGAAGAGCCTGAAGGAAAAAGAAATCGACCTGCCTTATGAGCTGACATATCTTGAAGGCAAAATGCTTTCTGATTACATGCATGATGTGGGTGTTGTCCAGGAATATGCTGCACAGAACAGACAGGATGCTCTGCAGAAGCTCAATGCGATCCTAATGGAAAGGCAGGAAGGTGCGAGGGCAAAACAGAAAAACAGTGCATGGCGTGAGCATACGCGGATTATACGAGGAAATCCGGTAAGGGTTTATGAAGGAATAGAGTTTAAAAGAAAAAAATGAATAAAAGAAGAAAGCAAAAGTGATCATTAAGTATACAACAGATACTGAATGTAGTGGATATCAGATCAGTTACAGTACAAATAAAAAGTTTAAGAAGAGCGTTAAGAAAAAAACAGTTAAATCAGCCAAGAAAAAATCTCTTACCATTAAAAAACTTAAGAAAGGTAAGACCTATTATTTCAGAGTCAGAGCTTATGTCTTAAATGGCATGGAGCTGTACAGTTGTTATCAGAATAAAACAGTACAAAATTTGGATAAAAAACGAGAATACCACCTAACTTACAGAAAGTTAGATAGCATGATAGATGGTATGGATGGTCAGATCGCCATCCTTTTATTTTTTTAACATCCTATTCCCGCTTAGGATCTGTGTGATTGATCAGAAGGGCATTGATCATATTCACAACATCCTTCCGGCCGTCATCATCCAGCTTATAGAAGTTCGTCAGCATATGATCCACATCAGGCATGGCTTCTTTTCCAACATACTCATAAGAAAAACTAAAAAGCGTTGATAAGTTAGAAGCTTTAGAGTATGTAAGAAAGAGAAAAAAGGATTGTAGAGATTAAGGATGCAAAGGAAAAAGAGGCTATTCGGTTTTTGGGAGGATATAATTATAGCGCAAAAAAAGGAGGTGTCAAGACAAAAATCGAAACGTTTCAAAAATTGTTAAAAGTGCATGGAAGAAAGCGCTTTTTTTCTACACTTTGAAATTAATAGGGCTGGGCCCCCTAAAATAAAGGATTTATATAAGAGTTGGATGAAACTGTCGTAAAAGAAGGAGTTTTTCCATGGTTGACAGGCATTCTAAGTCGTGTTAGTTTAATCTCGAAACTATTTATAACGTTTCATATTTTTGGGCTGCCACGCGCCTTATTTTTTTATGCAGAATATGAAACGTTTCATTTTATGAAAGGGAGGTTACTATGTGGCGAAGAGAAAAACTATTAAAAAAAGCGTTTGTCTCGATTTTGGTGGCAAGTGTGCTGATGTCTTCCGGAAGCAGTGCGATATTGGCAACGCAAATCCGGGCAGACGCTGATCCGCAAGCGATGCATTTGTATGCGGATGATGATGGAAGCGGGGATGCACTGTCAGCGGAATTGGGAAATGAATCGGAGCAGATTGTAAATGGCGATTTCGAAAGCGGAGATTTTACGGGGTGGACTTTGCTTGACGGAACAGCTATTACGGATGATTCCAATCAGGTCGGAGTTGTTTCCGGGGAAAAGACTTATTGGGGAACTCGCAATATGTATATGCACGGGAATTACTGTATGCGAGGTGAAGCAAAAGAAAATCAGAGCGGCGCTATACGTTCCAGTTCATTTACGTTAGGCGGAGATGGTTATATTTCATTCATGATCGGGGCGGCGGCAACTGAGGACAAGGGATGCATCAGGTTATATTTGGAGAAGGAGGGCTCAGATGAGCTTGTAAAAACCTATACGAATAAGAACTGGTCTGATCCGAAGACGGGACTTACCCTGATCAGGGTTTTTGATCATCTGGAGCAGTACATCGGTAAAAAGATGTATTTTGTTATTGAAAACGGAGCCGGAGCCGGTTTTTCGTTTATCAATGCGGATGATTTCAGAACATCTTTGACGAGGCAGCAGGTTATCGATCTTCAGGATGCGCAACTGGATGAGATTAAAACGGTTGATGATGAATACAGTGATTATATCATTGGCTGCTATAAGAAAAACGGAATTATCAATGATATCGTGATCAAAAAAGACATTCCCGATGTGATCGAAAAATATGCGGGATTAGATGTGAATTTTGAGGAATTGATCAAATCGGAAACGGAAATCGTTGAAGGGTATACCGGTAAAAAAGTGGACATTGATCTGGTGATCAAGAGTGTTTTATTTAATGATAGAGCCATCAGTATCACGGGCAATGAGGTTTTAAAGGAAGGGAGCTATAAGATCAGCTATAGCAGATCCTATGATGGTAAGACAGAGGATAAACAGCTGACGATCAACGTCGTTTTGGTAGATCAGTCTATCAGTACCATCGAAAACGGAGATTTTGAGACAGGAGATCTTAGTGGCTGGGAAGTGATCAATCCCGATGTATGGACAAAAAACAGCAGCGGAAAGTATGAGGGTGTGGTTTCAGCCGATACCTATTGGAATGAAAAGCTGCCGTATAACCAGGGGGGAGAGTATCACTTAAACGGCTGGGCTGTAACCGGCACGGAAACGGATGAATGGGGGATCAGATCATCGGTGTTTACGCTTGCGGGCAGCGGGTGGATTTCCGTGAAAATGGGTGGAAATTCCGCGTCGTTTCGCGTGTATAAGCTTGACGGAACATTGATCGGTTCTTATGGACAATGCAGATTCAGTGATACCGATTTCCCTTTTGTTGGGAAGGGCTCCTGGGCAGACATGGGAAGATATTTTGTGGATCTGTCAGCCTATAAAGGGCAGACGTTGTACCTGGAACTTCGCGACAACAAGATTAATGGTCCGTGGGCAGTGGCATTTTTCGATGATGTGGTAACTTATTATGACAACGTTCCGGATGTGGCAAACGGGTATGATACAGTAGTAGCTCCGGTTTCCAAGAACGGTGACGCGTTTAATTATGGGAATGTCAATATTCCCTGGACCAATATGACTTATGAACAGGATCTTGTTAAACTGAGTTTTGAGGATGAAGGTTTCTTGGTTTCCAATATGGCCGGCAAAAAGGAAAAACTGCAGCTCCAGAGCGTGTTTAAGGATCCGGCCTATCAGAGTGAGCCGGTTAATCCCTACAGACCGAAGGGCGTGAATAAGAAGGCGTTGAACTTTGATGGGTATTCCAATTATGTGGAACTTAATGAAAGAATAGACAGCAGTACCCTGACGGTAGATGCCTATATCTGTCCGAGAGCCTTTATGTGGGATGCTCCCGGTAATCCCAGAGAAGAGCAGATCGCTCAGGTTGTAGCGGGTTCCTATAACACAAGGGAAAGAGCAGGCTTTTTGCTCGGAATCACCAAGCATGGATATCTGACTTATCGGATTGGTACTGGCAGTGAGTGGCTGGCAATGACCAGCGACGATGGGAAACAGGTACCGCTGTATCAGTGGAGTCGCATTACGGGCGTTTATAATGGTGATGCCGGGATTATGCAATTGTATCTGAACGGAGAATTGGCAGGAAGCAAAAAGGTCGAAAAAAATGCAATGATTGCTTCATCTAACAGACCAATCAGAATCGGAAAAGGATCCGAGAGTATTGTTGTTGCGGATGATCTGTTTGACGGATCCATGTTCCCGGGACTGATCGATGAGGTTTTTGTGACTCAAAAAGCCATGACGGCAGACGAAATAGCACAAAGCGCATATGAATTACCAAAGATCACTTATCAGCAGGCACGTGCACAGTCGGATTTTGAAAATGATTATTACAGACCGACCTATCATGCGATGCCTCCGGCCAATTGGATGAATGAGCCGCATGCGCTATTTGAATATAATGGAAAATGGCATCTGTTCTATCAGTCCAATCAGGAAGGACCTTATTGGCATAATATTTCCTGGGGGCATTGGGTAAGCGATGATATGGTTTCCTGGAAATATGTCAAAGATGCTGTGGTGCCTACCCAGGGAACAATTTCACCGGATGGTGTATGGACAGGAAATGTGATCTTCAGTAGTGATAAAAAGCCGATGCTGTTGATCACGGCAGGAGATGATTCCAGACCGAATAACGGTTCTAATCAGCACGTGGGAATAGCTATGGCCGAAAACTACGATGATCCCGAATTAACGGAGTGGAAGATCGTGGGATTTGGAGTAGCACAAACCGCTGAAATGGGAACGCCGGGAGAATTCAGAGATGCTCAGGCGTTTGGAATCGGAGATAAAAGATATATGGTAGTCGGCGGTGCCGATAATGGGCGCGGCGTGGCGCATGTGTTTGTGACAGATGCAAAGAAGGCAAGCGAATGGAAGGCTTCTTGTGAAAGTGGATCGAAAAACGGCCTGAACTGGACCTACATGGGATCTTTACTTGGTGATTATTTTAACCGGCATGAGTACAAAGGGGAATATGGCCGTGTATGGGAGATGCCTAATCTGGTACCACTTCGGGATGCTGATGGGAAGGAGACCAATAAATATTTATTTGTATTTTCTCCACAGCACGGAGATAATGATGTCTGGTATTTTATAGGCAGCTTTGACCAAAGCAGCTGCAGATTTATTCCGGATTTTGAGGAAGCAAAACGTATGGACTATGGTGATAATATCTACACCGGACCTACAGTCTATGTGAACCCTTCTGATGGCAAGGTATATATTTGCGGAATCATGCAGGAAAACGCAGCAGGTGAAAACTTCAGGACACCACAGGATCATTACAAAGCCGGATGGGCATTTTACGCAGCCCTTCCCAGAGAGTTGTATCTGAAAAAGGATAACAGTCTGGGAATCAGGAATATAGATACTACACCAATTGAAGGTAATACTATCCTGAGCGTATCTGACAAATCCGTTGCTGAAGTGAATACACTGTTGAAAGATATTAACAGTGACACGGTCAAGATCGAGTACACCTTCACGAACGCAAGCGGCAGTTTTGGATTTGATGTGAAAAAATCAGGTAACAGCAAAACCAGATTCTTTGTGGATGACAACAGTGTGGGTATAGATGCCAAAAGCGGAGAATTCAGACATGGAAATACGGTAAAAGGAACATTGTATGTAGACAAGTGCTCGGTTGAGGCATATGTTGATGAGGCAATTACGGTTTCTGCCAGCAAATTTATTCGAGGTGGTGAAATTGAGGTATTTGGAAATCATGATGTCAGATGCTGCGTAAAAGTCATTCAGATGAATCGCGTGTTTACTGAAAAGCAGGAAAACTATCATGATACCGGAGATGGCGGAAATACCGGAGATAGTGGAAACACCGGAGGCAGTGGAAATACCGGAGATAGCGGAAATACCGGAGGTGGCGGAAACACCGGAGACAGTGGAAATACCGGAGATGGCGGAAACACCGGAGACAGTGGAAACACCGGAGATGCCGGAAATACCGGAGATAGAGGAACCACCGAAGACAGTGGAAATACCGGAAACACGGGGAAAACCGGTGAGACTGTGCGTAAGACAGAGGATGCCAAAGCTATTACAAGCGATCTTAAGTTGAATGAGGTAATATCCCATGAGAAAGGCAATTTTAAGGTGATCGGAGAAGGAAAGGTATCATTTGTGTCGCCCAGAGATAAAACCATCAGATCATTCGTGATTCCGAAAACGATTGTTGTCAATGATAAGAAGTATCAGGTTACGGAAATTGGGGAGAAAGCATTTTTTAAGTGTATGAAACTCAAAAAAGTAACCATCCCGGAAACGATTGAAAAAATAGGGAAAAAAGCCTTCTATAAATGTCGTAAACTGGAAAGCGTCAGGATCAAGACTGGGAAACTGAAAAAGAACAGTATCAAAGCCAAGGCATTCGGAAAGACCGGTTTAAAGATCAAATTCCGATGCCCGAAGAAAAAACTGCGCGCATATCGGCGATATTTAAAGAAGGCCGGGGCTTCTAAATTGGCTGTCTATACTAAATAACGCTTACGACTTCTTCTCTATACCCTTCGGGATGCTGTACGATATTTGTACGGCATCCCCTTTTTGTCTACGAGAGAAACATGCAAAGAAGGATTATTTTGGCTAAAATGGATAAAAATACTGTAGGAAATCAGGCATATTTCATAAAAATATGAAACGTTTCATAAAACGCTTGACTATGGCGGATGCATACGATAAGATATAGAAAATCGAAACGTTTCAATTTTATCAATACATATCAATCATTCAATCAAATAGCAGGAGGATGCAAAATCCATGAAAAAGAAGATCATTAGTATTATGTTGGCAACAGTCATGACTGCAGGATTGCTTGCAGGATGCGGTGAAGGGAATGCAGATCAGGCAGAAGCCCAGGGGAATGCAGATCAGGCAGAAGCCCAGGGAAATGTGACCGCCGAGGAGCAGGATGCGGAAGCGGTAGCACAGGATGCTGAGGAGGAAAACACTGAGCCCTCTGCAGAAGGGGTTGTAGAGCTTGATCTTTGGGTACATGAAACCGAAAGTGCTGAAGGTCAGTTATACAAAAAACTGGCAGAGGATTTTAACAATGAGTATGCAGATAAGTACCATGTAACGATCACGCAGATCGCACGAAGCGGAGATGCAGGTGGTTATGATGATAAGGTCAATTCCGCAATCAGCAATGGGGGACTTCCGGATGTATTTACGATTGACGGCGTAAGGGTTGGAGAGTTCGCTGATGCCGGCGCCATCGTGCCCATCGGTGATTACTTTACCCAGGAAGATCTTGCGGATTTCAACCCGTCTATCATTCAACAGGGTACCTATCAGGACCAGTTGTACACGGTAGGCTGTTTTGATTCCTCAGTAGGTATTTTCTATAACAAGGATATGTTTGAGGAGGCTGGGATCACACCTGCAACCAAGGAAGATCCCTGGACGATCGAAGAATTGACTCAGGCTGCAGAGAAGCTTACAACGGGTGATCATTATGGTATTACAATGGCGCTTGATGCAAAGGATGAAACGGTTATCTACTTCTTCCTTCCTCTGATCCAGTCTCAGAACAGTAATGTTATCGCTTCTGACGGTCTGACCGCTGAGGGTTATTTAAATGGACAGGCATCCCTGAACCTGATGACCTGGATCAAGGACATGGTTGACGAGGGATATGCCAGTGCAACTCCTGAGGCAAACAGCTTCGAGCTTGGAAAAGCAGCTATGGCTGTTAACGGTTCCTGGGCTCCTGCAGGTCTTGCGGATTACGACATCAACTGGGGAATCATGCCGATGGCTAAGTGGGATGAGAATTCAACTCCTGCTTCCGCATGTGGTTCATGGACCTTTGGAATGTCTAAGGATTGTCCGGAAGAGGAAAAAGAGGCAGCAGCAGAGCTGATCAAGTTTATGACGAGTACGGATGCGGATGCGCAGATGTACGCTGCAAATTCCATGCCGCCTGCCAGACAGTCAGCATTTGATCAGACCGGCGCCTTCGACAGTGAGCCGCTGGATGTATTTAAATACCAGTTGGCCAATACTTCCAAGGCAAGACCGGTATCTGTAAATTATGCGATCCTGAGTAATCAGTTTGCAACAGCTATGCAGAACGTGCTTACGGGAATGGATCCGAAGGAAGCGCTGGACGAGGCAGTCAGCCAGTATAATTTCCAGACGGATATGGAGTAATGGAAAATACACAAAGTGATATGCAAGGATAGATAGTAAGAATTAGATACACAAAGCGATAAGGGGTCGCATCAGGGATGCGGCCTCTTTGACCTAACAGTAAAGGGAATAGCGGAAAGGAGTTGTAAGTGGTATGGGTGCAAAAAAGAAGGGTCAAAAAAAGGCATCACTGAAAGAAAGCCAGGCAGGGCTTGCCTTTGTGGCACCGGCGATGATCCTGTTATTCATTTTTTTGTTTATCCCTTTTTTGATGACTTTGGGTTACAGTTTTACAAACTACAATATTTTAAAGCCTGATGCAACAGAATTTGTAGGCCTGAAAAACTTCGTTAAGCTGACGAAGGATACGGTGTTTCATAAGAGTATTCTGAATACGTTCTTATTTGTGATCATGGTTGTGCCTTTGCAGATGGGAATGGGACTTGGGCTCGCTATGTTGATCAACAGGAAGACGAAAGGCATTACTGCTTATCGAATGGCGTTTTTTGCGCCAACGGTTTTATCACTTGTTGTGGTATCCATTTTATGGAGTTTTATTTATAATCCGAATAACGGTTTGTTGAATTCCTTATTGGGAAGTGTGGGGATTGGACCCTTTAAGTTTTTGAACGATCCCCATACGGCGATGTTTTGTATCGTTGTATTGTCAGCCTGGCAGGGGTGTGGTTTTCAGATGATGGTATTTTTGTCCGGCTTGCAGGATATTCCGGAGCATTTGTATGAAGCGGCAGCTCTTGACGGCGCAACGAGATTCCAGCAGTTTTTACACATAACAATTCCGGGGCTTAAGAATATAACGACTTTTATAGCGCTTTCCATCGTTGTCAGTGCTTTTCAGCTGATCGTTCAGCCGATGATGATGACGGGAGGCGGCCCGCAAAACTCTACAATGACGATCGTTTATATGATCTATCAAACTGGATTCAAGTACAATCAGACAGGGTATGGTTCTGCTATGGCGCTGGTATTTACGGTTATGGTACTGCTCATAACGATCTTACAGAACAGATTAACATCAGCCGTTGATGAGGAGGAAAGATAAAATGGTAAAAAAGCAGACAAAAGGACAGAAAATTAGAGCATATTTGATCCTGACCGTGGTTGCGTTGCTTTTTATGTTTCCGCTTGTCTGGATGATCGCAAGTTCTTTTAAAAATGATGCACAGATTTTCGGTGATATCAGCAGTATCAGGGCATTTTGGCCAACCTTCAATAAGGAGCCGTTTTTTAATTATAAGAGTGTGGTTGCAAAGCTTCCTTTGCTTTCCTCCATGCTTCACTCGATCCTGTACATTTTTGTGACCATCACGCTGAGTCTGATCATTAATTCCATGGCCGGATATGCACTTGCCAGGATCCGTTTTCCGAAGAAGAAACTGATCATGACGGCAATATTGGCGGTTATGATCATACCGACACAAACGGTTATGCTGCCTCAGTTTTCGATCATCTATAAACTGCATTGTACAAATTCTTATCTGGGACTGATCCTTCCGGCGCTGGCAAACCCGATGTATATTTATCTGTTCCGTCAGCAGTTCCTGGGAATTCCGGAGAGCATTGAAGAAGCGGCGAAACTTGACGGAGCAGGTCAGCTCAGGATCTTCTTCCAGTTGTTTGTGCCGCTTGCAAAACCCATATATGCGACGGTCACGATCTTACAGTTTGTCTTGATGTGGAATGATTTTGTATGGCCGGTTATGGTGATATCGGATACGAAAAAACAAACAGTTCAGATGGCATTGAGCAGTTTGTTTAATATCAAACCGGTGAATTACGGAGATGTAATGGCAGGACTTACGATCGTGACCATTCCTGTTCTGGTTCTGTTTTTAACACTGCAAAAGTATTATGTGGCAGGTATCGCAAGCACCGGTGCGAAGGATTGACGAAGGGAAGCGATCTAAAGGAAAGAAATCTGAAGAGAAGGTTTATATAAAGAGAAGAAGGAGTAAGATGGATGGAAAGCAGGGTTTTATTACATGCAAGAGAATATGAGATGCGGGAAGGGGGAAAAATTGATAAACTGCAACGAGGCGCATTTCATTTATCACCTCTAGTAGGATGGATGAATGATCCGAATGGGTTTTCCTGTTATGACGGAAGCTATCATTTGTTTTATCAATACTATCCTTATAAATGCGAATGGGGACCGATGCACTGGGGGCATGCGATCAGCAGGGATCTTTTACATTGGGAATATCTGCCTGCTGCTTTGGCGCCGGATCAGCCTTATGACCTGGATGGCTGTTTTTCGGGAAGTGCCATAACGGTAGATAGTAAGCATTTGCTGATTTATACCGGCGTGGTAAAGGAATATGAAGAAAACGGCAAATTCAAATATCGGCAAAGACAGTCAATCGCCATTGGAGACGGAAGGGATTATCTTAAGTATGAAAAGAATCCTGTCATTGATGAGAAGGTCCTTCCGGAGGGTGCAAATCCATACGAGTTTAGGGATCCGAAGATCTGGCAGAAAGAGGATGGAAGCTTTCGGTGTGTGACAGGGAATCTAAAGAAAGACGGAAAAGGACAGATTTTGCTGTTTGAAAGTGAGAACGCATTTGACTGGAAGTTTGAAAGAGTTCTGCTGGAGAATAACGGTCAGTTTGGAAAGATGTGGGAATGCCCGGATTTCTTCAAGATGGGCGATAGTGGCGTGCTGATCATGAGTCCCCAGGATATGAAAGCGCAGGGGGATGAATATCCGAATGGGAATTTTGCCTTATGTCTGATCGGGGAGGTAAATGATGAAACGGACGAGTTCGTGCCGAAGACTTCACAGACAATAGACTATGGGATGGATTTTTATGCGCCGCAGACAATGCTCACAGAGGATGGGCGCAGGATCATGATCGGTTGGATGCAAAACTGGGACACCATTCAGGTAAGACAGGAAAACGGAAAGTGGTTTGGACAGATGAGTCTGCCCAGAGAATTGGAAATCAGAAACAACAGGTTACTGCAAAGACCCGTCAGAGAGCTTCTGACGATGCGGCATAATGAGGTGATCTGCAAAAATGTTTGTATCTTCGGGAAATGTTGTCTGGATCAGATAAAAGGAAGATGCGTGGATCTGGTGGTTGAGGTTGCATGTGCCGACAAAGAAGGAAATGGAAAGTTTGAACTTCGATTTGCGCAGGGGATAGGCTTGTTCTGTTCGCTTTCTTATGATTTTTCGGATCGGAAGCTGACGATGGACAGAAGATTTTCAGGCAGCAGACGAGCTGCGGTGCATAGTCAAAGTTGCAGGATTGAAAACGAGAATGAGGCACTTCGGTTTCGGCTGATCCTGGATCGTTACAGTGCAGAAGTGTTTGTGGGCGATGGCGAACAGACGATGAGTATGGTTCTGTTTACGGATCTGTCAGCTGACGGTATCAGTTTTCGGTCGGATCAAAAAATGATGATGAATCTGGAAAAATATGATCTTTAAGGAAGAGCGAGGTAAAACGCTGTGAAGAAACATGAGGTAACGGCTCTCGGAGAACTTTTGATAGATTTTACGATGAATGGGGTGAGCGATCAGGGAAATCCGGTGTATGAAGCAAATCCCGGTGGTGCACCATGTAATGTATTGGCGATGCTTACAAAACTGGGGCATCAAACTGCATTTATCGGAAAAGTGGGACAGGACATGTTTGGAAAGCAACTGGAGCAGACGCTGAAAAAGACAGGGATTGATTCTTATCTGGTCCGGGAGGAAAAAGTACCCACAACGCTTGCATTTGTGAAGAAACTGCCGGGAGGAGATCGGGATTTTTGTTTTTACAGAAATCCGGGGGCTGATGTGATGCTGAAACAGGAAGAGATTCCGCTTCCGGTGATTGAGAATTCGCGTATTTTTCATTTTGGAAGTTTGTCAATGACCCATGACGGTGTTTATGAAGCAACGAAAAAAGCGGTGCTATATGCCGAGGAAAAGAAAGTCCTGATATCCTTTGATCCGAATCTCAGACGTTCTCTTTGGGAAAGCGATGAACTGGCAAGAAAAAGGATCGACTTTGGCCTGTCTCATTGTCAGATTCTGAAAATAGCGGATGATGAGGTGACATTTGTAACAGGTAACAGGGATTGTGTGCAGGGAGCCTCGGAATTAAAGAAGCGATATCGGATCCCGCTTGTGTTATTGACAAGAGGAAGGGAAGGAAGTTGCGCGTTGTATGAGGACATATGTGTTTGTGAAGAGGCGTTTTTGCAAAAAGAGACCACTGATACAACGGGCGCAGGAGATACGTTTTTCGGTGCGGCGCTGCATATGATCTGTCAGGAAGGCGTTCAAGGACTGACAAAAGAGAAGCTGTCAGAGATGTTAAGATTTGCAAATGCGGCGTCTTCTCTGATCACGTTGAAAAAAGGAGCTTTATGTGTGATGCCTGACAGGGAACAGATTGAAAAGCTGGTCAGGGAAAGACAGGGATTTTAACTTGACAAAGCCGGCTTTTTAACCCAAGATAGTTTTAGAGATTGGCAGCGGTATATTTACCTTGATGAGTAAGGACGATAAGGGGATGCATCTGTCCGATAGCAGATGGAGAGAGTATGGTAACGATTAAGGATGTGGCGCAGGATGCGGGCGTTGCGGTAGGAACAGTATCAAAAGTCATTAACGGTCAGCATGTTAGTGAGAAAAACAGAAAAAAAGTAGAGGATTCGATCCGGAAACTGGGATATCAGATCAATTATTATGCCAAGGGTTTCAAAATGCAGAAAACCTTTACGGCGGCAGTAATCGTACCGGATGTGCGAAATCCGTTCTTTTCCGAGTGGGTTTATTACCTGGAACAGGCTTTTTTCAGGCATGGCTATAAGATCTTTTTGTGTAATACGCAAGAGGATGGTGAGAAAGAGGAATACTACTTTAAAATGGCCGTGCAGAATAAGGTGGATGGCATTGTCTGCATTTCTTACCAGGAAAAAGAGACACCGGTTTCCGAGATGGTACCTGTCATATCCCTGGATCGACATTTTGAGCAGAGAATAAGCTGTATCTGTTCGGACAACTATCATGGTGGAGAGCTTGCAGCTATGAAAATGATCGAAGGCGGAAGCAGGGAACTTGTCTATATCAGAAGCGGATCGATGATTTCGGGAGAGACCCTGAAGCGAGGGATCGGCTTTGCTGATTATTGTAAAAAGAAGAAGATTCATTGCAGAGAGTTGTTTTTGGGAGAGGAAAAGGAATCCATACAGAAACGTCGAAAGCTGTATGAGAAAGAAATCCGTGATTTTGTAAAACAGCATACCAGAAAGGGGAAACCGGATTTTGACGGAATCTATACCAGTACGGACTGGCTTGGTGGTATTGTGTTATCCGTGCTTTCATCCCAGGGGATCAGCATTCCCGATCAAGTACAGCTGGTAGGCCATGATGGACTTTTGGATCAGGCAAGTGGAGAGTATATACTTTCGACGATCGTTCAGCCAGTGAAGGAATTGGCGGAAAAAAGTGTTGAGCTTTTACTCGAAAAAATGAAAGGGACAGAGATCGAGCCCATCACGATGTTACCGGTCACCTTCGG
>JAIKWF010000125.1 GCA_024685005.1 Lachnospiraceae bacterium | reverse complement strand
GCATGTACGGAAGAAGTGGAACGCAGATCCACAGCTTCACAGATCTCCCGGACAGCCGGCGGATAGCCGCGTTTCAAAATACATTCTTTAATATATTCGAGAATTTCCTGTTGTTTTTTACTAATTCTTTTATTGTCCAATTTATTACCCTCCCGTTGTGCCATAATTCTTTCAGAATCATGATTCTGAATAAAGTATAACAGAAGAAAAGGAAAAAAGCAAACACTTATTCTGAATATTTGTTCGATTTTTTGCTTGACATTCGAAAGTGTGTTCGGTATAATACGAACAGAACGAAATAGAACAGAGGTTCGATAAGATGCTTTGCAACAGCGGAGGTAAGAGTATGAGATACGTCAGAGGGATCGGGAATACAGCAGAAACAGGGAGAGGGATCGATATGGAAGGTTTTTTGACAGAGATGGATTATCCTGATGAATATTATATGACAAGACAGCAGCAGATCGAAGGCAGAAGAGCCAGAGAACGCTATTTGGAAAAGCAGCGTATTTGGCGCGACAGAAGGAGAGCACAGGTTGCACGGTATCGTATGACGATCTCGGCTGCATGCGCTGTGACAGCACTTCTGATGGTGATCGCAGCCTGCGGAATCCTCAGGTCAGATGTGAATGCATCCGTCAGAAAGGATGCCCTGCACAAGACTTATACCAATATTACGGTAACAGAGGGAGATAACCTTTGGAATATCGCAAAGGCTCATATTACGGATCCGGAATGCGATGCATCCGTAAGAGCCTGCGTAGATGAGATCAAAGAGCTGAATTCACTGGGGTTCTATGAAAAAATCTGCCCCGGGGACAGACTTGTGGTTCCTACTTACAGCTATGAGGAAACCACGGCTTCCGGTTATTGATCCGGCAGCTTGGGAACATTCATGATAATGCTGAGATTGATTCGTGAAACCGGCGTGACAGCAGTTCATAGCGGGCCTTTTTATCACCGTCGGCAAAATGGACCGAACGTTCCTGCAACGGGTTATCGGAATAATCCAATACTTCACCGCCAAATTGCTCGCTGGTAAGGTCAAAGAGCCGGCCGGATACCACGTTATAGCAATGGTAGTTACCGTCGGGGCGTCTGATGCCGTAGACTTCACCGCCGAATACATCCTGTACCAGGAAGGCGGTAATAGAGCATTGACCCAGAGTGCGATTCTCTTTCGTCCATTTATCGCGCATTCTGGCAGCGCAGGTTTCCGCACACCATAACTCTGCCAATATGTCATACATATGGCGCGGATCCCGAATCATAGCATATTTTTCCAATGGTTTTACGTCAGCGGTTTCATGACCGTAGAATCGATACATTTGTTTACTCCTTATAATTCACACCACTCTTAGCTTAGGGTTCGCGGAGCTTTACTGCTCTCGCGGCCCTTCGTCTGTTATCCTCTTCCTGGGCAGCATAGTGTTTTCTTGTTGTGTTGACTGATTTATGCCCCAGCACATCAGCAACCAGGTAGATATCACCGGTTTCCCGATACAGGGAGGTACCATAGGTGCTACGTAGTTTGTGAGGGGTGATCTTTTTCAGGGAAGTCACTCTGGAAGCATATTTTTTAACAAGCTTTTCCACAGCACGGACTCCCATACGTTTTTTCTGCAGTGACAGAAACAGGGCGTTTTCATGGCCTTCGGATGCGATGATGCCTTTTCTGTATTCGTAGTAAGGGAGCAGTGCATCATATACTTCATCTCCGAAGTAGATCACGGCTTCCGCGCCGCCTTTTCGAATGATATGAATTCCGCCGCTTTCAAAATCCACATCCTTCAGATCCAGTCCAACGCATTCGGAAACACGGATCCCGGTGCCGAGAAGCAGGGTTAATATGGCAAGATCACGGCTTTTGGTGGTTTTATGATAGCGCTTTTCGTTCTCCGTAAGTGCTTCCCCGGATTCTACAAGATCTAAAAGCTCGGCTACTTCGTTGGGATCCAGCCGGATGATCTCTTTATCATGGAGCTTTGGCATGGGAACCAGAGCAGCCACGTTTTTTTCAATGAGTTCACTGCTGCAGTAGTAGTTGTAGAAGCTGCGCAGGGTAGAGAGCTTTCTGGCTTTTCCCCGTTCCCCGTTGGTATATTCCCTGTTCAGAGGAACGTTTTTTTGATCCTCATCGAACTCCTTTTCATACAGATCCAGGTATTCCAGAAATTCTTCGATATCTTCCTTTTGGATCTGATCCAGGATTGACAGCGGGAATTCCGGAATGGGCGTTCTGCAAAGAGAGGGGTTATTCTTGTGCAGATATTCGAAAAATACCCGAAGATCCAGGGCGTAGGCCAGCCTTGTTCTGGGGGCGGTTGTGTTTTCAATTCCCCGGAAAAACTGTTTGCAAAAAGCGGGAAGCTGCTTTTGAATCTCCCGCATACGCTGCACGTTTTCAATATTTTTTTGCTCATGATAGGTCTGGTTTTTACCTGCCATATGTGCCATTGTCGTCCTTTTTCGGTGTTTTTTTTCAATTCTCATATTACAACCGCAGGGATATGCCGTCAACATTTGGTGTGTCTTTGGTATTTTTAATTTGTCAGACAGTACGTTTATATAGTATAATAAGAGCTGTAAAGGTAGTTGAAAACATGTAATGACGAATCAAAGATTCAGGGGGTGTATCTATGAAGAAAATCATTACCATCGGAAGACAGTTCGGTTCCGGCGGACGCAGCATAGGGAAGATGCTTGCTAAGGAGCTGGATGTTCCCTTTTATGACAAAGACCTGATCACAAGAGCTGCCAAAGAAAGCGGCTTTTGCGAAGAACTGATCGAATCTCATGATGAACGACCCACCAATTCTTTCCTCTATAATCTGGTCATGGACACATATTCTTTCGGCTACAATGCCACAGGTCTTGTGGATATGCCCATCAGTCAAAAAGTTTTTCTGGCACAGTTTAATACGATCCGTAAGATCGCAGAGGAGGGCCCCTGCGTTATCGTCGGGCGTTGTGCAGATTATGCACTGGATCAGAACCCCGATCATATCAGTGTATTTATCAGTGCCGATATGGAATTCCGTAAAAAGAGGATCATGGAAAGCAGAGGCCTTTCCGAAGGAAAAGCACAGGATCTCATTGTCAGAAAGGATAAACAGCGTCAGAGCTACTACAACTACTATTCCTCCAAACGCTGGGGAATGTGCGATACATATGACATCGCAGTTACTTCCTCGGTCCTTGGCATCGAAGGAACGGTACAGTTTTTAAAGCATTTTGTGGAAGCATGTGATCAGTAAAGTGCTTCGGATCATGCGAAAGAAGGAAGAATACTACTAAAAATACAGGGACAGTAAATCATTATGGCGAAGAAAGAGCAGCAAACAGACAATCAAAATCAGGTGCAGACAGGCATGCCTGAAAAAGAAGTAAATCTTGATATTATCGGTACCAGTCGCATCCGAAACAGGATCAACGAAAATCCCCATTATCTTCACTGGGGGATTACTGCATTTTGCGTGATCGCATCGTCTATCCTGTTTTGCTATTTTCTCTTTAATTTTTCAAAAATTACCGATTCTGTAAGCGAAACGCTTCGGATCCTGCGTCCTGTGATCTATGGTCTGGTGCTGGCATATCTTCTCAATCCTATTGTCACGAAGATCGAGGACCGGGTACTTGCAAAGCTCTGGGATAAGTATCAGAAAAGCAAGAGAGAGAAGGATCCGGCGGCTTATGATGCACAGGAACATAAACAGATCAGTTTCCGGGGTCTTTCCATCCTTATTACAGTTTTCGCTGTTTTTGTGGTGCTGTACCTTTTCTTTATCAATGTGATCCCCCAGCTTTTACAGAGTATCCAGACTATCGCCGCTCACTTCCCCGACTATGCGGCAAATCTGGAAGAGTATATCGGTAAATTTCTTTCCCGGAATCCGGAGCTGCATAAAACCGTCAACACTTTGCTTGATAATTACAATAAAGAACTGAATGATATCTTAAACACCAAGATCATTCCCATGCTCAACGATACGATCACCAGGGTCAGCGGAAACATCTTAAGCAGTGTGGCAGGTGTTTTGACAACGCTTTGGAATCTGGTGATCGGTCTGATCATTTCCATTTATCTGCTGGCCAGCAAGGAGCATTTTGCGGGACAGTCGAAAAAGGTGATCTATTCCGTTCTGCGTAAAGAGCGTGCAAACCAGACTATTGAAAATATCCGTTTCGTAAATCACACCTTCGGTGATTATATTCGCGGAAAACTGGTGGATTCCCTGATCATCGGTCTGATCTGCTTTATCGGTATGACCTGCCTGGCCATGCCTTATTCTCTGCTGATCAGTGTGATCGTAGGTGTGACCAATATCATTCCCTTCTTCGGACCTTATCTGGGAGCCATCCCTTCCGCACTTTTGATCCTGATGGTGGATCCGAAAAAAGCACTGATCTTCATCATTTTCATTTTGATCCTGCAGCAGTTTGACGGCAACTTCTTAGGACCGAAGATCTTAGGAGAGAGCACCGGGCTGTCCAGCTTTTGGATCCTGTTCTCCATTACGCTGATGGGTGGCTATTTTGGCGTTCCCGGAATGGCTGTAGGCGTGCCTGTGTTTGCCATCATTTATGCGGCGCTCAGGTCGCTTGTACGCAGATCGCTGCGCAAAAAAGGACTTTCTGTTAAGACCTCCGATTATATCAGTCTGTGGAAGATCAGAGGCAGCGAATATGTTCCCCTTCCCGAAAAAAAGGAATTGCGAAAAGAGATCGGAAGCAAACGGGAAAAGAAAGAGAAAGAAAAGGAGAAGCAATAGGAGATGAGATCATTTAGAAAAAGTATGCTCAGATCCCTTCTTTTCCTGTCTCTGAGTTTGACACTTGCCGGCTGCGGCTATGTGGATACCTGGAATGATATCCTGCATGCAAAAGAAAATAAGACGACTTACAATTATGATTTTTCCATTCCCAATCCCGGGGACGATATCAGTTCTCTGGAAAAGGACCAGACAAAGTGGGAGATAGACGGAGCCGGACTGACCATTAAGGTTCCGGAATTCGTGCATGATGTAAAAGGCAACTTTATCATCAGCGGCGGAGAAGAGATCTATCCCGGAGACGGTGTGGTATATATGACTCTCAATTATCTGGGACATTCCGATGAGGAATACGAAGCTTTTATGGAGCAGATCCTGAATCCGGATGAAGATACAACGGTAGAAGAGTATGAAGTGATGATCAGTGATTTTTACAAGCCCTTCCGAACCGTTTTTTCTGTCTATGCCCTGGATCATTACAGAGAATTTGATGAACTGAACGAGTACTTTGAGCAGATGTACGCTGCAAAACCGAATTTTGCCAAAACGAAAAAGCTGGGAAGCAGCGGCGGATATAACTTTTATATGGTACAAAATGAATATTCCGAAGAAGATCTGAAGGAAGCGATGGGTGAGTACTACGAGGAATACCGGGATGTCTATAGCAGAATGCCGGAGTTTATGGAAGGACTGGAGATGTACCTTCCCGTGACGAATCCTTCCGTCGTGGATCAGGAGGATGTACTGGACCTTGGCTTCGAGATGACGGATATGGATGGGAAAAGCCACAAACTATCGGATGCCGTGAATGAGAATACCCTTACCATGATCAGCTTTTTTGAGACCTCGGATCCGGAATCCGTAACGGAACTTACGGCTTTGCAGGAGCTGAATAAAAAGTATGGGGAAAAAGGTCTTGCGGTATTTGCTATCGGTGCAGACATATTGGATGAAGATTCCGTTTATCTTGCCATTGCCAATTCCCAGGAGGCAAAAAGCGAGTTCCCGGTGTGTGTACCGCCGGTGGGAATAGAAAATGTATTTTCCACGGCAGTTTATCCCACCACATATTTTGTGGATCAAAAAGGACGGCTTGTGGGAGAGCCGATCTATGGGAGCAGTCCCGAGATGTATGAAAAACGGATCAAAAAGATGCTGGGGATCATCGATAAAAAAGGAGACAAGTGAATGAAGCGTTTTGAAGGATTTATGAAAGGGGTAAATCTGGGAGGATGGATCTCACAGTTTGCAACCTATGATACGAAGCATTTTGAGACCTTTATCACAAAAGAGGATATTGATACCATTGCATCCCTTGGTTTTGACCATGTACGTGTACCGGTGGACTACAACGTTCTGCAGGATGAAGAGGGCGCAATCATAGAGAGCGGTTTTACCTATCTGAAAAATGTGCTTTCCTGGTGCAGAAGCAAAGGTCTTCATATGCTTATTGATCTGCATGAATGCTACGGCTATTCTTTTGATCCTTTGAAAAAAGATATGGACCGGGAGAAGTTCTTTTATGACGAAGCGCTGCAAAAGCGATTTCTGGATCTGTGGAAAGTGATCGCGGAAACCTTCCGGGATGATACTGATCTGGTAGCTTTTGAGCCCCTGAATGAAGTGGTTTCCGACCGTGTTGTGGAGGCATGGAATGATCTTCTGGCCCGTTATATTCACATGATGAGAGAGATCGTGCCGAAGGCTTATCTGATCGTCGGAGGCGTATGCTACAACAATGTGCTCAGCGTTCCTCTGTTAAAGGTGCCGTTGGATGATCACATCGTATATAACTTCCATTGCTACGAACCGATGGTATTTACCCATCAGGGAGCTTATTGGATCGAGCAGATGCCTGCTGATTTCAGGATCGCTTATCCGGAGGATGTGGATACCTATCGTAAATACAGTAAAGTCTATGACCCCAACCTGGCGGGAGCAGTATTCAAGGATGATCTCAAGGAACTGGGACCGACATTTTTTGAAGGGATCTTTGCACCGGCCATTGAAGCGGCAGAGCGGGATAACGTAAGCCTCTACTGCGGCGAGTACGGTGTCATCGATCTTGCGGAAAATACCAGCAAACTCAGATGGCTGAAGGATATCCATTCCGTTTTTGAAAAATACGGAATCGGGCATGCCCTCTGGAACTACAAGGAAAAAGATTTCGGTCTTGTGGATGACAGCTTTGCCTCTATTAAAGAAGAGTTTATCAAAATTGTTTGATCATGACTTTATGAATTTTTGATAGGCTTTCTTTTTCCCTTTCGGATAGCTTACTTTTAACTTTTTATGCAATCCCTTAAACGCATCTTTACCCACTTTCTTTTTGGTGAGTTTTTTGGTCTTAAAGGTCAGGCGCTTCAGCTTTTTACAGCCGTAGAAAGCACGGGCGCCTACTTTTTCTGTATTCTTTCCAATAGTTAGCTTCGCTAACTTTTTACACTTATAAAATGCCTTCGCCCGGATCTGCGTTACGGGATACTCTGCTCCGCTTTGATCCCGGATCAGAGCAGGGATCGTAAGGGTCTTAATGTTTTTGTCTTTGCATCCGGTTATGATGGCTTTTCCTTTTTTTATGATAAAATACAGAATCTGTCCGTTTTCATCTGTATAGGAAAACTCCGTTTTTTCATCCGCATTCGTAATGATATAGGGCAGCGTCAGGGTGCCGTCTTCATCTGTGGAAATTCCGGCCGGGGTGCCGGAGCCGCCTGCCCCGCCATTACCGGGATTTGCGCTACCGGAGCCTCCCGCCTCACCATTACCGGTGCCGGAGCTGCCGGAGCCTTCAGATTTTACGATGAGCGTAGCAGATACAGGGAAACGAACGGATCCGTTGTCCGTGGGAAAGGAGTATTTTGTGGTGCCGGAAATTGTATGTGTTCCTTCGGTTTTATAGCATTCCAGGGATTTTTCATCCCAGTCCACCGCAAGATCGATATAGGTCAGTCCGTTGGACATGACAACGTATGCACTGGGGTAAGTGGGAGTAGCTCCCACAGTGGTGGTGACAGGATCGGGCTTGCAATAGGATTTTACGAAAGTGGCGGCATTAACATGAATCTTTTGGGTGACAGAAAGACCATGGGCAGTACCGCTGACGGTAAATTCTTTGCTTTTAAAAGAGGTCTGGAGATTTTTTTCATCGTAGGCTTCCCAGGTGACGTCTGCCTCCACGCTACTACCGTCAGAGAGTCTGCACTGAACGGTTTTCGGCAAAATGGGCTGTCCATAGCTTTCCACCGTGATGGGCTCAGGATCTATGAGGGATTCGGGAAAGACGGATGCGCCAAGGACGCGGATCGTCCTTGTTACGGAAACAGAAGAGGAGCCTTTTCCCAGGGTCGCGGTGATGTTTGCCTGTCCGCTTCCCACTGCCCGGAGATTGCCTGCGGTGTCAATGGTAAGTACATCGGGGTTATCACTTTTCCAGGCAAGTCCTCCCATGACAGGACAGCTTTGGGTGGTATTGGCCCGTACGCCGTTAGGGAAGGAAACGGTAGCAGAAAGAGTAAGAGAGGCGGTTTCACCCGGCTGCATCACATCAGCACCGATGATCTTTTTCTCGGTGACATTCGCAATGGGAACAGCAATTTTCTGGATCACAGTGATATTTCCCGCACTGCCTGGCAAAGGAGAAAGCTCCGTATCACGCTGGGCATAATTGCCGGCGGTACAGCCCCAGTTAAAGGGGGCTGAGTCATTTGCGGGATTAAATGCGGAAACTCCCATATACCTATAATCCGGATTGATCAGTGCAGCATAATGGCCTGTTTGTCCGGAGTTCTTTCCCAGATAGGCATCCCGTTCATCGATCCAGCCTCCCATCTGGGAACCGGACGCAGAAGTCCAACCTAAGTTTTCCGCGATCGCTCCGGGGGAATTGGTAAACGAATACAGACAGGTGAACGTGGAGGTGCCGTCAGGGCGGGTGTGACTTAAATAAACGGCGCCTTCAGCAGCCCTGATGGTGGCGGCTTTGGTGCAGTTTACGCCAAGTTTAATGGGAACATAATCATTTATGGTCAGTTTCTTTTGACCTGTATCATCCCGGGGATCCGGATATTCATTCTCACAGGCTTCCAGCCGGACCTTGTTAATCTCTTCGATCATGGCGGCGCCGGCGGAGGTGGAATCGATGCCTT
>JAIKWF010000119.1 GCA_024685005.1 Lachnospiraceae bacterium | reverse complement strand
ACAGGGCTTTCAGACCCAGGTTCTGTACGATCCATTTTTTGAAAAAATCTTTCATGACGTACTCCCCTTTCGCTTTTGGCTGCGTTTCGGTTTTTTGCGCTCTTTTGTTTTCTGCTGGAGCTTCGCAAGCTCTTTGCGCAGCACATCCTGTTCCACATTCCGTGTCAGGGTGCCGTTTTTGGCAATGGATACTCTGCCCGTCTCTTCGGAAACGATCAGGGTCACGGAATCCGTTACTTCGGAAACACCCACACCTGCTCTGTGTCTGGTTCCCAGATCCTTGGAAAGCTGCATATTATCAGACAACGGAAGATAGCAGGTATCCCAGGTGATCCGGTCTCCCCGCAGTATCACCGCTCCGTCGTGGAGAGGTGTGTTGTGTTCAAAAATGTTGATCAGCAGCTGGCTTGTTACAATGGCATCCAGCTGAATGCCCGTATGTTCATACTCCTGCAGGGGCGTATCCTGCTCGATGACAATGAGGGCTCCCGTTCTGGCACGTCCCATTTCGTAGCAGCCCTTTACGATCTCGTTAATGGTCCTGTCGGAAAAACGGCCGGCATTTTCCCTGCCCCCCAGAGAAAAAAGGCCGGACACAAATTTTTTCCGTCCCAGCTGTTCCAGGGCGCGACGAAGCTCCGGCTGCAGGATCACAACGATGGCTGTAGCCGCAATGGTAAATACTTTACCCGCTATCCATAAAATGGTGGACATGTTGAACAGAACCGCGATCACAAGAAATGCAATGATCACCAATACGCCTTTGAGGAGAGTCCACGCACGGGAGGTGCGCATCCACTTCATGACCTGATATACAAGGAATGCAATGATCAGAATCTCCAGAAAATCCGTGTATACCATTTTAGGGATGTGAACATTAGAAATATATTTTGCAAATACGGTCGAAACTTTTTGCATAGAATTTCCATCCTGTCATTGGAATCTGATCATAAAACGCTTGTGATCTTTTTAACGGCTCTTTTAGATTTGGAAACCGTATTCTTGGGAATTGCTTTCACATAATAATAATACTCATCATCCTCGAACTGCACCTGCTCTGTTCGGGAATAATCCACATTAAAGGCAAAAAACTGTACCACGAAGGCCATAAGAATGGAAACCAGAGTTCCCACGATGATGCGGCCCATGGTAAGATTCGTATCATAGTTCAGACCGCCCAGCAGAAGGATCACTACCATCATCACGGATCCCGTAAAGATGGCGATGGTCCAGCAATAATCCACCGGAAGACGGCGAAGAAGCCATACGATAATGGTTGTGGCACAAAAAGCGACCACTACCACAAACACCCCTTTATTGCTCATCAGTCCGTCAACAATATAACGGAATCTGGCGATCACATTGTCCGCTTCCAGGGAACTGATCAGGGTGGCGTTATCTTTGATGTAGCTGATCACATAGTATGCGATCACACCGCAGCCCACTGCAACCGCACTGGTAACAGGGCACAAAAGACCTACTACAATGGGGATCACAAAAGGGATCTTCATACCGAAAAACAGCGGCATCAGAAGTACCACAAGGGCATCCCTGGGAGAAAAACGATAATACAGAAGGAACATCAAAAGGAATACCGCGCCTCCTGCAATAGCGCACTCCAGTGAGATCTCATAAAAATGCACAATGGTAAAGATCATGGATAATACTACCAGCATATTGATCGGGAGACATGCGCACAAAAGCGAAACCACCAGAACAACCAGCATATTGCTGAGCTTGGAGGAAGCCCCCAGATTCAGGTTAATGGTAAAGATCACCAAAAACGCCAGACAAAACTTTAAAAAGGGCAACAGATAAATCTCGTGTTTACTGTAAAAATCCCTAAGAACATCTCTGATTTCCAATAATGATGACATAACTCTCTCCTACCGGCTTTTGCCTTCCAGATCATACAAAGCCAGTAACTGCTTTAAATGACTGTAATACTTTCTCAAACTCTTTCTCGCCCTGTTATAGCGGACGGAATATACAATATAGGTCAAAATCGCATAACCTGCCACAAAGATGGCATAGTAATAGAGGACCTTCTTTCCCATTCCCAAAAGATCCAGCTTGTAGATATCCTGCATCAGGATATCGAAATGATAATAGACATAAAGTCCGAACACGATGAGGAAAGCAATTGTCGCACTGATGACGGAATGAATCACCTGCTTACCCATATAATCGCTCCGGAAGTAACTGCCGATGGCCATATACTGCTTGCCTTCATTTTCCTCGTAGGCAGCCATACGGGTCATCAGCTTGATCCTTTCTTCGCTAAGCATAACTCCACCTGTTTGATTTTATTTGTTGTCCAAAAAACGCATCCTGTTGGAATTGTCTCTCTGGCTCTTAGGCGCCTCTGTCATAACGCCTCCAAGTCCCATGGCCTGATTCAGGCTTCTTGCCATTTCGTCCCTGCATCTTGCGCAAAAACGTCCGCCCATGATCCTGGTTCCGCACTTTTCACAATTTACCGCAACAGGAGATCCTGCGGAGAACTGCAGCCGTTCCTGACGGATCCACTGCTGTACCTGTCCCGTTTCCACATCACACGCCTCGCAGATCTGCTCCATTGATGCGTTGCCGTTATCCCGGATGTATTTTTTCACTTCCTGGAATTTGTCCTCGATCTCCTTCAGACATTCCGGACAGATCGATTCACCCAAAACATAATTGTAGAGGCGGCCGCATTTCTTGCAATTCTTAACCTGCATGATGATCCCTCCCTTCGGTTTCATCGCCTTTTTGCACGTCACCGTTTCTTCCTGCTGCCACAGAAATGGTCACGCAAAAAACCCTGCCGGCACCCGCTTGTAAAAAGGCGCCTGCAAGTGCATCCAGCGTACTGCCTGTTGTATAGATGTCATCAACAAGTAGTATCACTTTAGATTTTACATCATTTTCCCTTATTTTAAAAGCCTTTTTCAAATTTTTCTGCCGCAGGGACCGATCCAGTTCCTTCTGAGGTCTGGTGGCACGAACCCTTACAGCCAGATGGGGGAGGCAGGGGATCTGCCCGCATTCGGACAGCCCTTTTGCAAAGAGAAGGGCCTGATTGTAGCCACGCTTTTTCAGCCGGCTTTTATGCAAGGGCACCGGGACGATCACATCGATGTTTTTCCTGCGGATCCATTCTCCCAGATACTGCCAGGCCAGCGCAGCATACACCTCTCCGTACTCTCTGCGGCCCGCATATTTCAGCCTGTACAAAGACAGGCGAACCGGTTCGGTGTAGCATAGAACCGCTCTGTTTTGGACAAAAAGATGACTGTACCGGGTACAGTCATCACAGTATTCTTCTTCTTTTTCCAAGGGCTTGCCGCAGGAAAGACAGTAAGGTTCCCGGATCAGGGGAAGGTTTCCCCGGCATTCCGCGCAGATCCGCTCTCCCCGCCAGGGGATCAGCCCGTCGCAAAGGGGACATCTGGCCGGATACAGTAACTCTTCTGCCATGCTCAAAATAGCCCCTGCCCTCTTTTTAATGAAAACTGTTTTCTTCGTTGTTCAATTCCTCCAGTCGTTCTGAAAGGCCGGTAAAACGCTGCTTGTTATTCTCATCTCTGATCATGGCTTCTACGATCTGTTCCTGACCCAGCATGACCACGCACTCCCTGGCTCTGGTCACTGCCGTATAGAGCAGATTCCTGCGGAGCATCTGGGGTGGAACGGCAAACAACGGCAGAAGTACCACCGGATACTCGCTGCCCTGGGACTTATGGATGGTCACCGCATAGGCCAGCTCCAGACTTGCGATCTGGTCAAAGGTAAATTCCACCCTTCTTCCGTCTTCAAACAGGACCACTACGGTTCTGTCATAATCGCTGATTCTCCGGATCGTTCCGATGTCGCCGTTAAAAACGCCCTCTCCTTCTTCCAGCAGGATATCTCCCCGTCCCCGGATCTGCCAGGAAAGCTGGTAGTCGTTCTTCGTCTGCATGACCTTGTCACCCTCCCGAAGGAGCTTTTCTCCAAACTCATGCTCTCTTTTTCCGGGGTCCCGGGGATTGATATAATTTTGCAAAAGCACATTCATCTCTTCCGTGCCCAGGGGCCCTTTTTTCACAGGACTCAGCACCTGGATCTCGTCGCTGCGGATCCCAAAGTGCTTCGGCAATATCCGCAGGATCATGGAAAGAATATCCTCTCTGATCTTTTGCATCCGGTCCCGGCGCAGGAAAATAAAGTCCTGTTCTTCATTGCCCAGACGGATCATTTCTCCCTTACGGATCCTGTGGGCGTTCACCACGATATGGCTCTCTTCCGACTGGCGAAAAATAGTGGTCAGCTGCACGGAAGCAAAGCATCCCGACTGCAGCAGATCCGCAAGAACCTGCCCCGCTCCCACGCTGGGAAGCTGGTTGGGGTCACCCACCAGGATCAGGTTGGCATCCTCCGGAACCGCCCGAAGCAATGCCTGAAACAGGAAAAGATCCACCATGGACATTTCATCCACGATGATCACATCTGCCTCTAAGGGGTTATCTTCATTTCGCTCAAAAAATCCGCTGCCGTCTTCCCCGGAAGCCTTTACCTCCAAAAGCCGGTGTATGGTCTTAGCCTCATATCCCGTTGCCTCGCTCATACGCTTCGCCGCCCTTCCCGTAGGGGCTGCCAGCAAAAGCTTTCTGCCCATACTGAGGAATACCCGGATCATGGTATTCAGGGTGGTGGTCTTGCCGGTTCCCGGTCCTCCCGTCAGCAAAAAGACCCCGTACTTTACGCTCTCCCGCACTGCCTTTTCCTGCAGGGGATCCGGCTGGTAATCTTCATCCCGTTCGATCCGCCGGATCATTTTATCGATCACGTCATCTTCCAGACTGTTTTTCCAGTTATGCTCCGTCAAAAGGGATGCCACCCGCTGCTCCGCCAGATAAACCTTTCTGTCGAAGACCCGCTCCTCCCGAATAAAGATCTGACGGTCCATTACCATATTGGCCAAAAGCTCCGAAACCTTTTCCCGGGGCACTTCCAAAAGGGCGGCCGAACGGTCCAACAGCTCCTCCCGGGGCATATAGGTATTTCCTTCCTGAAGGTTGGTGGTAAGTACGTAACTGACACCGCTGCAGATCCTGTGATCCGAATCCATGGCAAAGCCCATCTGTCTTGCCAGCCCGTCTGCGGTTTTAAAGCCCACGCCTTCAATGTCTGCAGCCAGCCGATAGGGGTTTTCCGCTATGGTGGTCATCATGGCTTCCTTGTAGAACTCATAGATCTTGACCGCCATTTTATTGCTGATGCCGTAGGTCTGCAAAAACATCATGGCATCCCGCAGCATTTTTTTCTTTTCCACCTGCACGCCGAATTCCTGCGCCATTCTGAGGCTGATCCCTTTTACTTCCGCCAGCCGCTCCGGCTCCTCTTCCATAATGCGCAGCACATCTTCTCCGAAGGCGTCCATCAGCCGGTCCGCCATCTTCTCGCCGATTCCACGGATCACCCCGGAAGAAAGATATCTTCGGATGGATGCTTCATCGGTAGGCCGGATCACATGATAATCCGTCATCTTAAACTGCATGCCGTATTGGGGATGAAAAACCGTTTCCCCTTCCACGGAAAGGGTTTCTCCGGTCAGATCTTCCCGCACGTAACCCACAACGATCAGATCCTGCCGTCCTTCCATTGTTTGCATGACAGTATAACCGTTCTCGCTGTTATAGTACATATAATCTTCTACATAAATTTCTTTTGTTTCCAAAAAATCTTACTCCTGCCGGGATTTGTTTTGTGTTTGATCGTATATCGGATTTCGAATCAGATGAGCCGGGAAGGCTCCGAAAAAGATGCCCCGAAAGGGTACAGAAAAACGTGAAAAGCCCCGCCTTTTATTCCTCCGGGGTCTTCTCTTCTTTTAATTCAGCCTGATGCTGCAGGATCTCAGCCATGGTCACAGAGTTGTTCGACCGCTTCATCTGCTCATACATCTGCTGCGCAAGTCCGAGGCTGTTGTGCTCTGTCTGTTCCTTTGCCAGACTGGATATAGTCTGATCTTTATAATACTCCATCAGGGTGGTGTTCCCGCTGCTTTGGGCACCGCCTGTCAGATCCACTCCCTTGGTCACTTCCTTCATGACCATCTCCACAAAGTAGGACTCGAATTC
>JAIKWF010000073.1 GCA_024685005.1 Lachnospiraceae bacterium | reverse complement strand
GACCGTCTTCGTATCTGGCATCGAAGTCGTATCCGTCCCTGCGGAAGTTGGCAAAATCCGGGAACCACTTGGGGCTGATGTACATGGCTTTCCCACGCAGGAACTTCCCGTAAGCGCACTTCATCTCTCTGATGACAGGGCCTTTCCATTCCCAGGCAGGCCAGAATTCGCTGTCGGCATCGTCGTACCAGCAGCCTGCGGCTATATGTTCTTCCAGGGAAAAACCCTCGATCTCATTAGCAAAGAATGGGACGAAGCCCATCTCGTTAATGAGGTCTTTGAGCATTTCCATGGTGCTGATTTCAAAATCATCTGCGAAGGTCATTTCTTATTCTCCTCCAAAACTTGTTTATGTAATATTACATAAACAAGTTTGCCATTATGTTCTTCCCTTAAGACAGCTGCTTGCATATTTCTTCGGTTTTGATCCTAAACCCCCGTCCCCAAGAGCTCATTTGGGCCATTCACTTTTGACCCTACAACCCCGTCCCCACGTGGCTCATCCATTCCCATATCGACAGGTCGCCATCTATGCATTCATTGTTCAGGAAGTAGATCCATGAAAAATGCCCGAAATACTGATAGGGCTTGCCATCTGCCGTATATGCTCCCGATGTATCGTGAACATCCGCAAATACGCTGGTGCGAACCTCCCTGCAGCCCATATCTTTCAGCCTTTTCAGCAAAGGTTCCTCATACAGGGAAGGCACAACGGTCCGGTCGTTTTTTGCATAAACAAACCACATGGGGATATCTTTTATCCCGGCAAGTTTCTCGTCTGAAATCAGTTCCGGCTCATAGATCTCACAGATCGGGTAAGCCGCGGCATAGCGCTCCGGGTAATGCAGCAGCAGATCCAGTGTCATGAACCCGCCGTTGGAAGCACCTCCTACGATGATCCTGTCCGGATCCACATGATTTGCTCCGATGAAGTCATCGATCAGTTCCTGCAGATCATGCAGATACACGGAGTGCTTTCCGCCGTTCTTTGGGGATAAATATTTTCCGGCTTCATTTCTTTTCCAATATACCGCTGTCTGGGGAGCAAGTATATATGCTCCGCCCATGATGCTTTGAAACTCCTTTTGAAGAAGCGCCACCACCTTGTTTCCATACAGGGTTATACGCGGGTCCGTGCCGCCTTCTCCGGCGCCGTGCAGCCAGATCACCAGAGGTCTTTTGTTTTCTTCGGATGCGTTGTCGGGAACGTAGGATGCGTATGTCAGCCTGTTGCCTTCTTTCCCGGTAAATGTCCCGTTCACATCTGCATTCGCTATCTCCGGAAGAAGGATGTTCTCCTCAACGGGCTTACCTTTTGTCGTAACCGGCAGCACTGTCTTTTGGTCCTTCACCGTTATTTCCAACGCATATTCCGGCAGCCACCTGGTAAATCCTGTCCTTGCGTTGTAGTAAAACGGTGAGCCTTCTCTGGGTGAATAAGAAAGCTCTATGGTGACAAAACCCGGCTTTCCATCGGCAAAGTCCTCTGCCCTGTTTCCGCTTTCGTCAGAGTAGTATACAGCCTTAACCGTGCGGTTTTGCTTTTTTGCAAAGATGCCCGTTTTCCGGATATCTCTGACGGAAAAAAATTCCCGACTCAGGTTATTTCCGGCCATGGCTTCCGGAATCCTCAGCACCACCTTGGATACTGCCGGTCCGAAATCACAACCCTTGATCACCGCTTTCATATTTTCTCCATTCTGTCGATTTTGATCCTTCGACTCCGTCCCCAAGAGCTCATTTTTTGACCCTACAACCCCGTCCCCAAGAGCTCAAGGGCGCTGCAGTATTTCGTTCAGCCACTGTACGTTCTTTCCCCGCCGTACGTCCTCCGATCGCCACTCGTCGATGATCACAAGGCCATCCCTGCCGGGCTCTTTGCCAAATGCGTGGTCCCACAACTCCCGGAAGCCGCTCTCATCAAGATCCGTAAAATGCCGTCCATCCCGCAGTCCGTTGTGGTCGCCGTATTTGAAGGAAAGGTACAAAGCCCCCTTCTGTTTCAACGCTTTTTGCAACACTTTCAGAAGCTCCGGAATTCTGCTCCGTTCCACATGGAGGATGGAAGCGCATGCCCATATGCCATCGTAAGTCTCTTCATCCGTCAGGTCAAAAAAATCCATGCACCTGACATCTATTCCCGTATATTCTGATGCGGCTCTGCAGATCTTGGCAGAGCCGTCTACTGCCGTCAAGCTGTATCCTGCCTCCAAAAAAGCTTTGGTATCTCTTCCGGAGCCGCAGCCCAGATCCAGTATGGTTCCACCCTCGGGAATGTGTTTCAAAAACCGGCTTCGGAGGGGCTCTGTATCCGCTCCAACGGTTTCGGAAACAAAGGTCCCGCATTCATTCTTGTAGTAGTCCAACGTAATATCCGCGTCCACAGCGATGTCTCGTTCCATGGTAGTCCCTCCTGTCAGCTCCTGCCTGATAGGCTCGATCAGCGTGAGGTCTGCCGGCAGCCACTTCACATCATCCAGCTCATTTGCCGAAAGCCACCTGGCATCCTGGGCTTCCTTCAACTCAAGACGGCCCGCCTTCACTTTCGCCCAAAAGCAGTCCATGGAGAGATGAAACTGCGGGTAATCATATTCAATGGTTGTGATCAGATCCCCCACTTCTATTTCCGCTGTAAGCTCCTCACGGATCTCGCGTACCAGAGCCTGCCGGGGCGTCTCTCCTTCTTCGATCTTGCCGCCGGGAAACTCCCACCATCCCTTGTAATCGCCATATCCTCTGGCTGTGGCAAAAATCTTCTTGCCGTCGCGGATGACGGCGGCTACTACTCTTATTGTCTTCATT
>JAIKWF010000067.1 GCA_024685005.1 Lachnospiraceae bacterium | reverse complement strand
ATTTCAAAATTAATTATCCAAAGACCGCAGAAATATACTATGGAATGTATAGGCACTATATGGCTGAGGCTGAGGAGGAAAGGAATAGAGCTGAAAATGGGCATTTCTAATGATGTTATGCCCATAAAGGGCAGTAGAATTGACGGAAAGCATGGAATATACGAGCTTGGCGATGAACTCGGTCATGGAGGAAATGGTACTGTATTCGACGTTCGTATTGTGGACCGGAAAGATGATTGGCTGAGTGAAAAGCAAGAAACCGTTATAAAGATTCTAACAATTTCGCACATTAAGAATGAGGAGAAAAGGAAAAAAAGACGCGAACGCTTTCAACGAGAGGTCAAAGCAGTTAGAAAGGTTATAGATTCTGGTTTGGATGTTTTACCTATAATCGATTCCTATATGGATGTTGATAATTACTCATGTGAGTGGTATGTAGCTTGGGGCTGTATCGAGGTACTTAAGTGACAATTCAGCGATTAAAAAAGCGTTCCGGAATTAACCCAGATAGATGGTGCAGGAAGAATCGCTAAACATATGTCGATTGATGAAAACAAATTTTTGCAAAATTGTAGTCACAATTCTCAGTGTAGATATGATATAATATTATATCTGATGGCAGCCTGCTTTTTTTCGGGATGCCGTGCTTTGGCAGCTAACACCAACGGGGATTGAGGGCTTAGTATGCAGAGATACGAATATAACAAAGAAGAAAGAGCCGTTCTGGAGCGATCACGTGTGCCTTTTGCAATCTATCAGCTGATTGAAAAAAGGGTAGTCACGCTGGTCATTTCGGACGGCTTTTGTCGTCTGTTCGGATATGAGGATCGGGAGCAGGCTGTATCGGACATGGACAACAACATGTACGAGGAAGTGCATCCCGATGATGCGGCAAGAGTTGCAGATGCGGCCTACGTTTTTGCTACCCGGGGGGGAATCTATGAGACCATTTACCGGACGAAAACAAAGGTCAGCAAAGAATACCGGGTCATTCATGCCGTTGGAGAGCATTTTTTAACGGAAACCGGGGTGCAGCTTGCTCAGGTCTGGTACACGGATGAAGGCGCTTTTGATCAGGAAAAAAACGAAAGCGACAGTGACATATATCAGATTCCGAGCGGATCTTTTTCCTCGGACAATTTTATCCGTGCCAGCTATTATGACTATCTGACCGGTCTTCCGAGTATGACTTATTTCTTTGAGCTGGCGGATGCAGGATGCCATGCCATCAAAGAACGGGGCGGAGCGCCGGCGGTTCTGTTCATGGATTTAAGCGGCATGAAATACTTCAACCACAATCACGGATTTGTGGAGGGAGATAAGATGCTGCGGGCTTTTTCCAGTCTGCTCATCAAGTATTTCAGTAATGAAAATTGCAGTCGTTTCGGGCAGGATCATTTTACCGTATTTACAGAGGAAGCAGGGCTGGAGGAAACGCTGCATGCATTTTTCAAGGAATGGCAGAGCTGCCCCGCATGCAAGACTCTTCCTGTCAGAGTGGGGATCTATCTGATCGGGGCGGATGAGATCAATATCAGTCATGCCTGCGACTGCGCGAAGCTTGCAAGCGATACGCTGCGCAATACGGTGGTTTCGGCCATCAGTTTTTATGACAGATCGCTGCAGGAGGATGTGGAGAAACAACATTATATCATATCTCATCTGGATGAAGCGTTGGAAAACAGATGGGTTACGGTGTATTATCAGCCCATTGTCCGGACAATGAACGGTCAGGTCTGTGATGAGGAAGCGCTGGCCAGATGGATCGACCCTGTCAGAGGTTTTTTATCTCCCGGGGATTTTATTCCTATTTTGGAGGAGGCCAGGATCATATATAAGCTTGATCTGTATGTGCTGGACCGTGTCATTGAAAAGATCCTGGAGTTTAAAAGGAGGGGCATCCATGGGGTTCGCCAGTCCGTGAATCTTTCCAGGACGGATTTTGAGACCTGCGACATTGTCAGCGAGGTCTATATGCGAATGGATGCGGCGGGGCTCAGTCACGATCTTTTGACGATTGAGATCACGGAAAGCATCATCGGCAGCAATTTTGAGTTTATGAAAAAGCAGGTGGACCGGTTCCGCAGGCTTGGTTTTCAGGTGTGGATGGATGATTTCGGAAGCGGCTATTCTTCTCTTGACGTTTTGCAGTCTCTGGAGTTTGACCTGATCAAATTCGATATGCGCTTTTTGCAGGATCTCGAGCGGAATAAAAACGCTAAAGTGCTGATGGCGGAGCTGATGCGTATGGCGACGGCGCTGGGGATCGAGACGGTCTGCGAAGGGGTGGAGACGGCTGAGCATGTAAGGTTTTTAAAAGAAATCGGCTGCGCTAAGCTCCAGGGGTATTATTACAGCAAGCCGATTCCCTTGGAGGATTTTTTCCGGCGTCATGATAACGGAGAGGGGATCGGCTTTGAGAATCCCCTCGAATCCGATTATTTTGACTCGATCGGACGGATCAATCTTTATGACCTTTCTGTAATTGCAAAAGAAGGGGAAACGGATTTTAAGCATTATTTCAACAACATCCCCATGGCGATCTTGGAGATCAAAGACGAGGTTATGTATATTACCAGATACAACGAGTCTTACAGGGATCTGTTTGAACGTTGCTTTGAGAAGAAGCTGGAAGGAAGAAAAGTAGATATGTCTTTCATGTCGGCGGAGATGCGCAGTTCTTTTCTCGAGTGCTTCGCACAGGATATGGACGATACGAAGCCGACGCTGATCGATGAGACGCTGCCGGACGGTTCCGTGGCGCATTCCTATTTTAGGAAGATCGCCCGGAATCCCATGGATGATACGGTGGCCATTGTTTTTGTGGTCCTTGCCGTAACAAAAGCGGATAAGAATCCGAGCATTGAAGATATCGCAAGAGCCCTGGCAGTGGATTACATCTGTCTTTATCAGGTGGATCTGAATACGGGAGAGTTTGCGGAATACGCTTCTGCAGTAGGAGAGTCGACACTCTCTCATATGCAGAATGGCGAGAACTTCTTTGAAAAGACCAGAAGGATCGCAGGCCGGCAATTGTACCGGGCGGACAGGGAAGGCTTTAAGGCTGCTTTTCAAAAGGATAAGGTGCTAAACGCCGTCGATAAGTACGGTGTGTTCAATCTTGTGTTCCGGATCATGGAAGGCCGGGAACCGGAGTATGTACACTTAAAGGCGATCCGCATGAAGAACGATGCAGAGCATCTGTTTGTAGGGATCAGCAGTATAGATGCGCAAATGAAGCAAAAGGAGAGCCGGGAGCGCATGGAGCGTGCGCAGGCACTGTTTTCTCTGATCAATACCCTGGAGGGAGAGTTTATCTGCGTCTTCACAGTGGATCCCAAAACGGGTCATTATACGGAAAACAGATCCTCCAAAACCAAAGGATCTTTGTCGGTGACAAAGGAGGGAGATGACTTCTTTTCGGACTCCCTTGTGTTCATGAAAACGAATGTGCTAAAAGATGACTGGGATCTGTTCAGAGGCGGCCTGAAACGGGACACCGTTCTTTCTGAGATCGCGGAAAAGGGAAGATACCGACTTCGGTACAGAATGGCTGTGAAGAAGATCATCACCGAGGTGGAGTTTAAGGCAGTGATGGTCAGATATCCGGAAGGTGACAGGCTGCTGATCGGTGTCAAGAAAGCTGATGCCTGACGGGAAACCTGTCAGGCATCTTTGCATATTGGATTAGCCGTAAGTGGCTTATTCTTTTTCGATGTATTTTCCGTCATCTTCGATCCGCAGTAAGGTCCCGTATGCGTGCCCAAGCTCTGCAAGGGAATCGCGCAGGATCCGGTAGTCGGACATTTCGCTTTTGTCGATGACACCGTCCATGGAGATTTCGATCAGACGGTTGATATCAATGCTTTTCAGCTTGTTCAGCTCATTCATGATCCGCATCATGGTGGTGCTCAGGAGCTCTTCATTGAGCGGATCTACGGGCAGCAGGTCGATCTCTTTTCCGATGGGGCACTGCGCATAGCAGAACCAACGGCACAGTCGCTTGCCGTTGAGGCTTCTCGACATGCTGACGATGTCTTCCGGCGCGGGGGTGACTTTTCCCCGCTCGATGTCGCCTAACTTGTCTCTGGTAATATGGGATTGCTCCGCAAGCTGTTCCTGGCTCATATCGTAGCGGCGGCGGAGTTCTTTATATACATCACAGTTTTTCATTTCTTTTTTTTCCATGGAGGTTCTCCTTTTTTATTCTTTTCTGTTTTTTGTTATTCTTATCTGCTTTTTGTTATTCTTATCTGTTCTTTTTTATTCTTATCTGTTTGGTCCAATTCTGTCCCTTTTTGTATTCTTGGCTGTTTGGTCCAATTCTGTCTTGATTCTATCCTTTTTTGAATTCGTAATGCATTTATTGTATCACAGAACTGGCTGGTTTTTCGAATCCATAACGCTCTTATTGTACCACAGGTCAGGCCTTTTTGGAAATTGAGATGTGAAGGGGCTATTTACAAGCGCGTGAAGGTCCTGTTGTTAAGCAGAAAGGGGGGGCTAAGCAGAAAGGGGGGGCTGAGCAGAAAGGGGGGGCTGAGCAGAAAGGGGGGCTGAGCAGAAAGGGGGGCTAAGCAGAAAGGGGTGGAAACTCATCACGTAATATGGTATGATATACATCAAGTTTACTTGAGTTCTTGAACTCCGGGCACCGATTCTGGTGACTGGATTTATTCCCCAAATTGATTTCCAAAAACAAGTACTGATCGTAGAGGTATGACCTACCATGAGCGCTGGATGCTCTTAGGGTCATGGATTTTCCGGCAAATCCATCCATAAGATTCGCTCTTTATGCCCTAAAGCCGCCGCAGGAAGCGCTCTGGGTCATAAGATCACCGCCAAATCAGCGAAAATCAACAAAAGCCCAGCAAGTAAGAGGAAGAAGATATGCCCTAAAGCCGCCACAGAAAGCGACCGGGGTCATAAGCCACCGCCAAATCAGCGAAAATCAGCAAAAGCCCAGCAAGTAAGAGGAAGAAGATATGCCCTAAAGCCGCCACAGGAAGCAACCGGGGTCATAGAATCATCGCCAAATCAGCGAAAATCAGCAAAAGCCCAGCAAGTAAGAGAAAGAAGATATGCCCTAAAGCCGCCACAGGGTGCATGTTAGGTCATAGAATCACCACCAAATCAGCGAAGACAAGCAAAGACAAGCAAAAACCGGCAAAGAACAAAAAGATAGCATAGAGCCAAAGGGTCTGGGTACACAGTCATGGAGCAGATAATTATAAAAAAAGGAGGAAGCGTAATATGCAGGATTACACGAAACTGATGATGAAAAGGGCAGCCGAGTTAAAGAAAGCAATCAGGGTGGCAGAGCGAAATATTAAGAATTATCCGAAGGGACGCCTGCGCATTTCCCAAAGCGGGAATCAGGTCAGGTATTATCATGTGCTGCCGGGGCAAGACAGATCCGGAACATATATAAAACGTGATAGATTGGATGTCATAAATCAGTTGGCGCAGAAGGATTATACGGAACGTTTTATCCGGTCTGCAAGGAAAGAATTATCTAGATTGGAGCAATGCATGGGTTTGCTGTCCAATGGTGATGCGGATTTGGTCTACCAAACACTTGGAGACAGACGCAAAGCATTTGTTGAGCCGTATATCCTGCCGGATGAAGTATATGCTGAACGCTGGAAGAAAGAAGAATTTAAAACAAATACCTACATGCCTGAAACCAAGAAATATGAAACACGTCAGGGAGAAATGGTACGATCCAAATCGGAGGCGATACTAGCAGATATTCTTTTTGAATTGGGAATTCCCTACCATTACGAACAAGCGCTGATGCTGAATAATCATATGGTTCGATATCCGGATTTTACGCTGTTGAAGGTGAAAAGCAGAGAACTCATATACCTCGAACATTTTGGACTGCTGGATGATGAGAATTACAGAGAGGGATGTCTCAAAAAGCTTGATGAGTACATGAATAATGGGATATACCTCGGTAAGAATTTGCTGATCACATATGAAAGTGAGTGGTGTTCACTGGATATTGGTGGGACGCGAAGAATGCTAAAAGACATTTTTGGACAGGACCAGTAGGACTATTGCCAAGCGCACGGTTGATTTTTACTTTTTAGGCAAAATAGGAGAGCATAAGCCGCCGATCTTATTCTGTAATGGAAAAGAGAAGTGGGGTATATTAGAACTATCAAGTAAACAACAGCCACGAAATGGAGGGTGACAATGCTTACAATGATCGTTTTAACAATGATAATCGCCGAGATCAACAAAATGAAAAAAGAGGATGATGAGCCCGCTATGGAATAAATCATTACAAGAGGAGGCAACGAATGGAAGGGAAAAACACAAAGAACAAGATAGGTGAAACTGCAAAATCCGGAATTACATTCGGAAGCGCACTGGCAATGGTGATCAGCTACGTCAACTGGCATTCAATCGGATGGGCGATCATACACGGACTGTTCAGCTGGGGATATGTGATATATTTCTTCCTGCGGTATTAATGAAACATGCTCGGTCTTTTGGAAAGACCGGGCATGTTTTTTGTGTGCTAAAAAGCGGGGAATATCGGTCCGGCTAAGATAGCGACGGTTTTATGACTCTACGCGCACCCCACAATGGATTTGGACCATAGAGTGCAAAGCTATTTGGGACGATTCTATGACCTGAAACACTCTCTGTGACAGCACAGGGTCATAGAGCGCAAATCAATCGGATGAATCCACAAAATAATCTATGACCTAAAGAGCAAGTAGCGGCCCTGATAGGTCTTATTTTTTTTCAGATCGTTCCTTTTATTTGCTCGCCATTGCTGATTTGTTGATGAATCTATGACCCTGTGCGCAATTCACAATGGAATTAGGTCATAGAGCGCAAATCAATCGGATGAATCCACAGAATAATCTATGACCTAAAAAACAAGCAGCAACCTGATGGGGCATATTCGTACAAATGGTCTTGGATTTTGGAAAGGATCCATGTTATGAAAGACCTGTATTGTGAATAGCGCGGAATTTATGATAAAATGGGGAAAATATAACTAACTGGAGATGCAACAAGATGAACATTCGGAAAGTAACAGAACAGGATGCGGAAGCGCTGCTTGGGATTTACGGCTACTACGTGGAGAAGACAGCGATTTCCTTTGAATATGACAGGCCTACAGTAGAGGAGTTCCACCGGCGCATCCGGGATATTTCGGAGCACTATCCCTATTTGCTTATAGAAGATGAGGGTAGTGTGAAAGGATATGCTTATGCCGGCGTATTTAAAGGCAGAGCGGCTTACGATCATTGCTGCGAAGTGACGATCTATCTGGA
>JAIKWF010000131.1 GCA_024685005.1 Lachnospiraceae bacterium | reverse complement strand
TTTTTGTGCATCATCTTCCCAAAGTTTCTGATTCCCTTTTCGGTGTTCATGTCTATCATGCCGCAAAACATCTTCATAGGTTTCCAGTCAAGGGCAATCTTCATGACCTCACTCATCTGATCGGGTGTGATCTTTCGTTCGGAAGCTAGCCATATAGAAATGATCACAAAGGACATAGTGATGTTACTTGCCATGGGATTATTGTCACTGATACCCTTCATCCTTGATAGAATATCCTTGTAGATTGGCTTTGCCTTTACAAGCAGTTTTTTTTCATCCTCTCTTGGCCAGCATGTAGGCAATCCTTTAATGACCTTATGAAGTTAGATTAGTCGTCGCTAATCGCTCGTTAATCATATACTCCGCCCTTTTGTGCGGAGTTATACTTTCCTTTCCCGCTTATGTAATATTGCATTAATTAGCCATCGCTAATCTAAAATAAGATAACATTTGTTTGTGCTAAAATCAAGACCTCTCGTGCAAATTCAGGCTTCTGTTTTTTTGCTTGCGCCTTTTTTCTTTCTCGTCGCAGCCTTGTCTGCTTTCAAAAATACGGAAGCAGCGCCAAAAGTCATCGATGTCCCCATACAATTCCGATGATAAGGAAAATGATTTTTCATCAAACGCAAACGGACGATTTGAAATGGCATTTGCTCTTTTTCCTCTCCTTTACAGCCATTTTTTCTTTTTGAAAAAAATAAGGCTTACAATCACGATCACGATACTGACCGCGATCACCACCGGGTACCCCCAGCGCCAGTATAGTTCCGGCATATATTGAAAGTTCATGCCATACCAGCCTGCGATCAGGGTCAGTGGCAAAAAGATCGAGGTCACCACTGTCAGCACGGTCATGATCCTGTTCTGTTTGATGTCCAGATGTGCTTTGTAAAGGTCACGAAGTTGCACGGTGTAGTCGCGCAGAGAAGTAGAAGTATCATGCAGCCTCGCCATGCGGTTTAAAAACAATCGGAAATACCTAAGGTTTTCCTGTCTGAAAAATGCATTCTCATTTTCCTCAAATTCCTGTCCGAGATCCATCAGCTGCTCATAATGGATCCTAAGGTCCCTGATATCGCTTCGAATATCATTCAGCCTTGTGGACGGCAGACTTTCCTCGCCATCCAGGATTGCCCGCTCCATGGCATCGAGTTCCCGCTCATATTGTTCCATAAAGCGGATGTCCTCTTTCACGATCTGGTCCAGAAAATCATAAAGGAATCGTTCCAGACCGGGGAGCTTGCTTTTTCTCGTGCTGCAGATGGTGCTGACGATCTCTTCGGCTTTTCCGTTATCATCAATAAATACGATGCCTTTTTCATCCAGCACAAAAGCAAATTTCCAGTCCTCACCGGACAGGTTATTTCTGTCCGGAATCGAGAAAGAGCCTGTCAGAGAATCGTAGTTGACCTCCGCCTTTGTAGTATAGATTTCCGAAAGGTCCGGATCGATCTCGATGCCAAGATCAAAACTGTCACTGTATTGTTTCCACTCTTCAAAAGTCAGCACGGCAACATATTGCTTTTTCGCCTTTAAGCATTCCTCCCGGCTGACTTTTCGCAGCGACTCTTCGATCAAATAAAACATTTTCCCCTACCTCCTGCTTCATTTCGTTATTAAGCGCCTCATGGCCCCCCGGGACGGCCCCCCGGGACGGAGTCAGTGGGTCATTTTCCCCCTGGGGCCGGCTGCTCGTCATAATCGGCCGCGGTATCCGTTCATTTAAACTGCTTTACGAACTCCACTGCCGCGTTCAGATCTGCTTCATCCGGTCTTCCCTTATGAAGTCCTTTGAACTCTCCTCTGCAATGAAATTCCCGCTCTTCCATCGGTATCCCGGCCTTGTCTGCGACTGCCTTGACTTTCTTGTATGTCGAATTGAGCATTGCGGCAGTACCGAAATTAACGATCTTTCCGACTTTATCTTTTTCAAGAGATAAGACAAAATCCCTGACCTCAGGATCTATGTTAAATGCGTAATAGGAATTCCCGAGAAACAGAATGTCAACCTGCTCCGCTACCGGTTCGCTGATCGGGAGCGCCTGTGTGCCGAGTTCATTTGCCATTGCTTCGGCCAGTCTTTTGGTATTACCTGTTTTTGTGTAGTATCTTACTGCAAATTTCATGATCAGACTCCTTTCATCATTTATTCAAAAACTTATACAGCAACCTGTACAATTCCTTTGCTTCCTTCTCCGTCAGCGGCGTACCGCACGCGGACAGCTTGCCCGGTATGTCTTTGCATTTTTCCTTCAGTTCATTTCCTTTTTCCGTAATGCTTACAACCGTGACACGTTCATCCTCTTCGGAACGCTTCCTTGTCACATACCCTTCCTTTTCCAATCTTTTCAGAAGCGGTGTCAGCGTGCCGGCATCAAGATGAAGTATCTCTCCAAGTTGCCCCACGTTCACGTTCTCCATATCCCACAGGACCATAAACACGATGTACTGCGTATATGTAAGACCCAGGGGTTTAAGGTATGGATTGTAGCCGTTGACGATCTTTCTTGCGCAGGCATACATCGGAAAGCAAAGCTGATTACCGAGTTTTAACTGTTCATATTGCTGGGCCATCTGTTTGATCCTTCCTTTTATATTTTTTCATATTATATTGCGCGCAATATTTTGTGTCAAGAAAAAACTTCGGATCGACTTATGAACCGAAAAAATACAGCTCGACTTATGGATTTCTGTGACAATTGGGGTAAAAATGACCCACTGACTCCGTCCCCGGGGGCCAAAATGCGACAGGGCTTCCCGGGGTGTATCAGATCACGTACTCCAGTTTATCCGCGAAGTGTCCCAGAAACTTTGCGGTTCTTTCGTTTTGCGGGTTCTTGAGCACTTCTCTTGCCTCTCCCTTTTCAACTACGCAACCGTCTTCCATGAATACGACATGATCCGCCACATCAAGAGCAAATTCAAGCTCATGCGTTACGATAATGGAAGTGATCCGCTCCTTTGAAATCTCCCGGATCAGTCCGAGTACACCCTGTACCATCTCCGGATCCAATGCGCTGGTCGGTTCATCAAACAGGATAACTTCCGGTTTAAGTGCCAGCGCCCGTGCGATTCCGACTCTTTGTGCCTGCCCTCCGGAAAGCTGCGACGGATAATGATCTTTCCACGGCAAAAGTCCTACCTTCTCAAGATGCTCTAAAGCGGTCTTCCTTGCATCTTCCTTCGAATACTTTTTTGCCTTGATCAATGGGAGCATGATGTTCCAAAGCGCCGTCTTGTTTTCATACAGGCTGAAATTCTGAAATACCATCGCCGTCGAAGATCGGATCTCCTTCAGATCCGCCGGAGTAATCTTTTCCAGATCATATTCCCTGTTTCCTATTGTAAGCTTCCCTTTCTGCGCCTGCTCCAGCTGATTGATACAGCGAAGCGTCGTCGATTTTCCGGATCCCGAAGGGCCGATCACTGCTACTGTTTCACCACTCTCCACCTCCAGATCGATTCCCTTTAATATAGCTTTGTCGCCAAATGATTTATGCAGATTGCACAGCCTGATCATCAGAATTCTCCTTTCCCCGATATTTTCGATCCGTCTTGTATCTTCCAAGATGGCTTTCCACTTTTTTCTGAAGCGCTGTCAGCGCGGTGCAGAAAACAAGGTACACCAGCGCAACCTCTATATACAATGCCAGCGGTTCGTACGTTACCGCCACGATCCGCTGCGTAGCCATGAACATTTCCGTGATGGTTATATTGGCTGCCAGTGATGTGTCTTTTACCAGCGAGATAAATGTGTTAAACAACGCCGGTACGCAGTTTCTGATTGCCTGCGGGAGAATGATATATAGCATGGTCTGGGAAAGCGTAAGTCCGCAGGCCAGTGCCCCCTCTGTCTGGCTTTTCGGGATTGCCAGGATCGATCCTCTTACGGTTTCCGAAGCATAAGCACCCACATTCAGGGAAAAGGCCAGGATCGCAGACGGAACAGCATCTATATTTACTCCTATCCCCGGCAATCCGTAAAAAATAATGAACAGCTGTACCAGAAGCGGTGTCCCGCGAAATACCCAAACATAAAAGCGGCAAAGCGGCGAAAGAACCCGGATCCCGGCAACGCGGATCATGGCCGTAACCACTGCGATCAAGAATCCAACTGCAAATGAGACAAGTGTTAAGGGGATCGTATATAAAAGTCCCGGCAAAAGAATTTTGGGCAGAGATGAGATCAGTATTTCTAAAAGACGTGTACTCATATTTTTTCTCCATGTACTGATCATGCCCGGCATACACCGGGCATGGTTTATAAAATGTTTCGTTCTGTATGCCGATCTGTGTCGCCAAAACAGTTTTTGTCAATTCGGCACCGTGATATCCGTACCAAAGTACTTTTCCGAGATCTCTTTGAGTTTTCCTTCTTCCCGAAGCTGCGCCAGCGCTTCATTGACCGCTGCCTGCAGATCATCATCACCTTTTCTGATCAGGATCGCGGATTCTGTTGCCTCATCTGATGTGGCTACTATCTTGGCCTTTGCATCCGGCTGATTTGCAATAAAGTCATAGAACGTGACATTATCGTTCACTGTAGCATCGGCTCTGCCCTGAAGTACCAGCTGGATAGATTCATTAAACCCGCTCGTCGAAACGATCTTTCCACCGTAGCTCTCCGCCACCTGCGCCCAGTTACTCGTTACCGTCAATGATACATCTTTTCCGTCGAGATCCTCAAAGCTCCCAATCTCGTCATTATCCTCACCAACGATCACAACACCGTAAACATAGGTGTAGGGATCGGAGAAAAGGTATTTCTCCTGTCTTTCCGGCGTGATACTAACCTGATTGGAAATCGCATCATACTTGTTTGCATCCAGACCTGCTATGATGCCGTCCCACTGCGTCTCCGTAAACTTTGCCTCCACACCGATTTTTCCGGCTATGGCTTGGGCTACTTCCACATCAAATCCAACCAGTTCATTGTTATCATCATGGAACGAATACGGTGCATAGGTTCCTTCTGTTGCAAAGGTGATAAAACCGTTTTCCTTTATTTTGCGAAAGGTTTCTGACTCTGCGCTGCTTTCTTTGTCACTGCTTTCCTCAGCTTCAGTTTCCGCCACCTCATCTGTCTGCTCCTGCAGATCAGTCGCAGATTCGTCCTGTGTTTCTGCCTGCTCTTCTGTCTTCGGCTCTTCTACGGTCTCCTCCTGTGCCGGCGCGGATGCACCTTGTGTATCTCCTGCAGCTCCGCACCCTGTCAGGCTCAGCAGGGATAGTGCAATTGCCGTAAGTGCTCCGGCTCCGATACTGTAACTTTTGTTTGTTCTTCTCATCTTTCTCTTCTCCCGTAATTTGATGCTAACAGTGTACTTCTAAAAAGCAGATCTGTATAATACGGGAAAATAATAGCCTGTTATAGCTTTTACTTATAACAGAAAGTGACCCACTGACTCCGTCCCCCCCGGGCCATTCTTGGGGACGGGGTTAGTGGCTCATTTCGAAAGGCCCAACAGGCAAGCCAATCATCTTACAGGTCCTATTTCACGATCTGCTTTCCCGATTTCACATCCTCACTGTTGTAGGAACGAAATCTCCGATTTCCTTCTCCGTAAATTATTATATCTTCATATACTTCATCATCAACTGTGACGTTTTCAACCCTGTAGCCAACCTTTCCGTTAAAGTCATCTATGATTGCACGGTTTTCCTCTACATAAAACGATTGCTCATAATCATCACGATATTGTTGTAGTTCATTTTTGTACACAACCACCAGCTGGCACGAATCCGAGCACACACCGCCTAATAGTTCTTTTGTATCACAATCAAACACGAGCTGGCTGTCTTCCGGGAATTCAATCAGCAGAAAAGCTGAGAATCCCAGTACATCCATTCTCTTGCCCCATTCGCATTTCTGCCAGTCTTCATCTGATTTCATAAAATAGCACGGATCAGCTATCACAATACTTCCGGTAAATTATTTTCCATTTTCCATGTTCGTATCTTCCTCAAAACTGTTTCCTCGTTGTTTTCGAGATCAAGTTCCACCGGCAGCCTGACTTTGCGCCTGGTTCCGCGCAAATTCCAATGCATCCTCGCCGTAACTCATGCAGATCTCTCTATCGGACATGTTCAGGAGCTCGCCGTTTCTGTTATAGTTCCAGGAATCAACCACCGTCTTTTTGTCATAGGCCATTTCCGTGATCTTAAAAAAACCCACACCGCTGACTCTCTCTTTGTTCAGCTTCATGGCAGAATAACATGCTTCTAATTCCAATCCGCTGACGATCACATCCGTTTCCACACATTCACTGTAATCCTTCACCCGGTAAACCGACAGTTTATACCGTTTGTAGGGTTTTTTCAGCTTCTGAAGAAGGCTGCCTTCCAGTGCTCTCTGGATAATGGCAAACATCAGGCCAAAAAGCCATACATTGTCATACAGGAGCACGTAATTCGCTCTCGCCTCCCAGGGATTGATCGCCACATTTATGATGCAGTACGGGAACGCCGTCACAAAAAGATACACATACGCTATCGTAACATCTTTATATTTGTCAAACGTAGGCTTAAGATAAAAATACACAGAGCCGACAAACATCAAGAATGCAGCAAAATGTCTTTCAAAATCTTCAACCCCCACAGGCCTGACCTTATCAAACTTTAAAAACATAAGAAGCGTAAGGGGAATACCCGCTTCCAGAGCGCAGAACCGCTCCATCACAATCTCTATGGTTTTCTTTCGTTTGGAATTGCCAAACAGGTAAAGAATGTTTTCCGCTGCTAACAATACAAGCATCGTGATCAAAACATAAACCGCTACAGGCAAATCCTCCCTGATAGGATAAGTAAGAGACGGCGGTTGAAAACCGATGAGCTGAAAAACAGCCTCCCGATTTTCCTCTTCCACTGTAAATACAGGGATGAGAAATAGCCCTGCGATGATACCGCTGATCAGCAAATGCATTCTCTTCCATTCTTCTTTTGTTTTAGCTGTTCCGTACATAGTTCAAATTATCCCCTTTGCGAGACCTCTTCCCCCGCTCCTTTTCTTCTGATACTCCGCAAGGGCCTTGTTGATGGATCTTGCTTCTCCCAGTTCAAAGATATATTCCACGGCAATGGAAAGGAGAAACACCACAACGATCCCTGCCGCGATGCCGATGACCACGCTTTTTTTCTCTGTGGGGATCGAGCTTGCCGAAAAAGCCAGAACAAGCATCACTACCTCAATAAATCCCAGCGTAATAAATCTTTGAACAAGGAGTTTTTTCATGCTAATCTCTTTGTCTTTTCCGAAGAAAAACACCGGTACAACTCCGATGGCCCCATAGATTAGCGGAGAGAAAAAAACCTCATATCCGAAAGTTCTGTCAGAATCCAGCGTCATGCCCAGGATCAAAAGAAGCACCGTGATCAGCGTAACCAGGATAAAATATAATCGGAAAGCCTCCGCTAACTTTTCTTTTATGTTCTTCATGCCTTGCCTCCTGCCTTAGGACCCGGATTGATCAGAGCGTTTTTCAGGTCCGTTACGTATTTTCGGGATATCAGGATCTCTTCCCCGTTTTTCAGCATTGCACTGTATCTCCCACCCAGAGCAGGTTTGATCCCTTCGATCTTCATCAGATTCAAAAGCGTGCTCTTTTGCACCCTGATAAAAGATCTGCCCCGGAGCTTTTCTTCCAGCTCATAAAGCTTCATCCTGACCCCAAAGCTTTCCTTTGCCGTGTAGAGGAAGACTCTGTTGTCCACTGATTCCGCATAAAAAACGTCCACCACCGGAACTTCCATGTCCCTTCCGTCTTTTCGGGCCGTAAGCTGTCCCTGCCCGGATTTCACAAAACTGATGATCTCTCCGATCTCGTCAGTTAGCCTGTGATAACGAATTTCCAGGATTTCCGGCTCCTCGTCCGGTATCTGTTTGATCTTTACTTCCATTTTTTCCACTCACCGATCCTAAGCTTTTCCACATGGCAATGCTGTATACCACGGCAATGACAATGGCAATGGACACCGTGATCCAAAGCTCTTTTTCCACTGTCCCGAAAAACCGAAGGGACGCGTTTTCGTCGCTGATGGCACTAACCGCATTATTGATCCCGTGAAAGATGATGCAGGGCAAAAGACTTTTCCCCTTATAAAAAAGGATCACCAGCATAAATCCAACTGCCACCGCAAACACTATCTGAAGCAGTGTTTCAAGAAGATCCTGCCCATTCAACAGGTTAACAATATGACCGATCCCGAAGGTGATGGAGGAAACGATAATAGCGACTCTCCTGTTTTGTTTCGCCATCCCTACAAACAGAAAACCTCTGAAGATAACCTCTTCCAGAAATCCCACACAGAGCATGCTGACAATGTAAAACACCGTTTCCGGTACAGAATACTTCAGGGTGACCCCGAAAAAGATGCTTGATAATCCGATCAGCATAAGGGGGATGTAAAACCAGGCCCTCACCGGCTTATATTCCGGCAGCATCAGGCCGTACTTTTCAAAAAGAGCATTTTTCTTCAGCCATAGGAGAAGCAAAACGGTAAAGGCCACATGAAATACCATGGCGGGCAGCTTTACGATGCCCATGGTTTCTGCCAGTGCTTCTGCTGCGCTGGTTCCCACCACGTAGATCACAATGGACAGTATGGCAAAGGTTACTTCATTTTTCTCATATATCTTCTTCATCTTATATTCCCTTTCTCCGGTTCTTCCTGATTAGCTTCCCATTCCCTGCTCTGTCGTAGTGAAATCTCCGACATACGCCGGGCGAAACTTTTCGCCCCTGCCGCAGACCCGGATCATGTTCATTCGGATCCGTCGCATAGGTTGTTATGAAGAGAATATAAGATTATTTTCGCGCCTTCAATACTTCATCGGGTAAGATGCATTTTCCTGCTGCAAGATGCACTTTTTGAGCCTATAACCCCGTCCCCAAGAGCTCGCCCGGGTGTCATCTACACGATGTTCGGCACAATACCATGCTTGATATGATACCTGTAAAAAAGATTCACTCCCAGATAAAAGAGGGCATTTCCCGGTCTTTTGATCAGGCAGTCGCTGAAGATGGTCCGTTTCAGGATGCACTTTATGGAGTATACATCATTGTAAAGCTCCCAGTATGCTTTGGTCAGCTGCTCAGGCGTCATGTTTTTGGGGACATGAACGGCTTCGCAGGAATTGTAGGAATACATGTCCGTATTGTAGATCCTGTCCTGCTCCTTCATCTCATCGTAATACTGGGTACCGGGAATCGGGGTTAAGATATAGAATCTGGGCACGGCTATTTTGTTATCCTCTATAAATCTTGCGGTGGCCTTTATGGATTCCAGGGTGTCCCCTTCCGCTCCCACCACCATTTCCGTGGAAATATCTATGCCGTGCTTTCTGATGATCTTCAGCTGCCTTGCATATTCATCGGGATGGGCCCAGCCTTTTTGCATTCCCAAAAGGCTTTCCCTGCTGATGCTTTCAAGGCCAAAGCTTAAGGCGTAGCATCCGCTTTTTGAAACAGCGCTCAGCAGCTCTTCGTCTTTTGCAATATCGATGGAGCACTGCGTCATCCAGTGCATCTTCAGTTTTGCGATCTCCCTGCACAGATTCAGTGCATAATCCCTGTCTGAAAAAAGATTGTCATCCAGCAAAAGAAACTGCTTGAAGCCAAGCTCCTTAACACGTCTGATGTCCCTTAGCACATCGGGTATGCTTCTTCTTAAATACTGTCCGTGATAAAGGCAGTAAATGGAGCAAAAGCTGCAGGTCTTGGTGCAGCCTCTTCCTGCCTGTACGGGGAGAAAATTGCCGATCCGTTTGTTTAATACCAGTTCGTATTTCGGAAGGGGTGTCTCCAGCTTTTCCAGTTTCTTTTTATAAGATTTCTTCAGCGTCCCGTTTAAATAATCCCGGATCATTTCTCCCCAGGTTTCCTCGGAATCACCGATCATGACGGCATCGCAATATTTCCCGGCTTCCTCCGGCATCAGAGACACCATGTAGCCGCCTAAGATAACCGTCTTCCCCAGCTCCTTAAACTTCTTTGCAATATCAATGGTACGCATTACGGCGTGTCCCATACTGCTGATGCCCACAAGTTCTGCATCCGTGTCAAAGGGAACATCCTCGATGGTCTCATAGCAAAGCTCCACCTCAAAATCATCCGGGGTGAGGGCCGCCAGCAAAGGAAGTGCAAGACCGACGAAATATAATCTTTTCTTTTTCACCAGATTCCCATACTGATCGTAGGGAGTAGGCTGGATTAACAAAATCTTTTTTTTCATAGTTTTACAGTATGATCCTGCGTTTCACCTTCATAAACAAAACACGGAGAATAAAAAGCATTCCTTTCCAGTATTCGTTATCCGCGTACAGCGGTGATTTCCTGTTTTTAAACGCAAGCCCCAGGGAAAGCTTGTAGTACTCAAGGGTAAAACGTCTGACACTCATATGCTTTGGCGTAAGCAGACAGTGAAACAGGTCCTGTTTTGTCACATCCTTTGTAATAAGCTGATCTTCATACTCCCGATACATGGCAGAGCCCTGCATGGGCGTAAACACGGATACGGTGGGAATGATATCCCTTGCCGCGATCCATTTGTAAAGCTTTTTAAAATCCTCTTTTGTCATAGCCTGATGGACGATAAACAATCCTGCGCAAAAGATGTGATTTTCCGACAGAATGCGGATGCACTCTTCGTTTTCATGCAAGGATACATGCTTGTTGTAGGAATCCAGCTCTTCGTCGTTTGTGGCCTCAAGCCCTACCATAACCAGCGCAAGCCCGATCCCGGCAAGTTCTTTTATGAGGTCTTCGTTATTTGCGATAAAATCCGCGCGGCCGTAGATCAGGTACTTTTTATGGATATTTTTTTCCTTTACCAGCCTGATAAATTCCTTGATATACTCTCTGCTTACAAGGAAATTATCATCCGTGATATGAATGGCGGGAACATCCAAAGATGCGATCTCATCCACCAGCTTATCCACACTTCTGCAGGCATATCTTCCGCCGTTACGGTTAGTGCAAAAACAGAAATTGCAATTTCTCTGGCAGCTGTAGGAATTCTTCACAAGCGCCAGGGGCTTAAAACACAAATACCGGAAGTGGGCTTTGTTTTTGTAAAAATGGGTTCTGTCGGGAACCGGCAGATCCTCCGGCGTCTCGAAGATTCCCGGATTCCTCACCCACTCTCCCGCTTTTCTGTAACAGATCCCGGGTATTTTTTCTATGTCAGACGAATCCTTTTTTTCGATATCCTTAACCAGCCGGCACATATTTTCCAGACCGGAAAGAAGATAAAGGTAATCCGCCCTGGAATCATAAAAGTTCTGATAGTTGATCTCCACATGGGAACCGCCCAGGATCACGTTTGTCTGCGGTCTGTATTGTTTGATGGCCGCACAAAGCTTTTTGACGCACTTTTCCTGGGTGATGTATCCTGTGATGCAGACTACATCCGGCTGTTCCCTATGCAGTTTCTTTTTTAAGGATATCGATTCATACCTTCTGTCATGGATCACCGCCTCATGGCCGTCTTTGGTAAAAACCGTATAAAGGTATTCCATCTCCAAAGGCTCATGATCAACCAGGTATGTAAAACTGAATATCCCCACCGTTTCCGGCTTGATCAGGAGTATTTTCATCTGTTTTTATATTTTTTGTTAAACATCTGTGTTACACCGGCCCAGTATATGCGCGGATAATTGACATAGTAAAGAAAATGGAATTCCAGTTTAAACAAAAGCATGGGCATGTTCGTGGGCTTCATCAGGACGCTGGTCCCTCCCGTTCTTCTGTATTTGTAGTGATACAGTCTGTCCTTGTTTTCCTCGTAAACAGGCGTCCCCTTAAAAGGAATGAGAATACTGAACAGGACCCAGATCAGCTTTTCCTTTTTGATAAACCTGTTGATGTTCATAAAGTCTCTGTGGGTAAAATCATAGTTGATCACAAAAAGACCCACGCAGACCATTTCGTGCTCACGAAGGATTTTTACCGCACGCATATTTAATTCCACGCTGGAATTCTTATTGTATTTTTCAAGGGTCGAATCTTCCACCGCCTCCAGGCCCACAAGCATATCCCGAAAGCCGGCTTTGTAGATGATGGGAAAAATATCCTCGCAGTTGCAGATACTGTCCGCTCTGGCAAAGATCATAAAGGTCTTTTTCACATCCAGCTCGATCAGCTTTTCGCAAATGGCGAGCACCCGCTCTTTGTTGACCAGGAAGTCATCGTCGATGATAAAGATCTTATCGTTGTCGATGGATACCATCTCATCGACAACATCCTGCACCTCCCTTTCCCTGTAGGTACAGCTGTTAAACTGTCTGGAGATGCAGAACTTGCAGTTCTGGGGACAGGAAAAAGCGGTTTTCATCATGGAAAAACAGCCCTTAGCCAGCACGCGGAATTTGGACCGGTTTTCGTAAAAAAAGCTTCTGTCGGGCAACAGACCGTAATCACTGATCGGCTCTCCCTTTTTGTTTAAGAACCACTCGCCGCCAATCTTTCCCGCAAATCCCGTACAGGTCTTTAATACGTTTTCGTCGAACTCATTTCGCAGGGCAAGTCTGAAGGAATCCAGCCCGTTGTCAAAGGAAACATAGTCCACATCTTCGATCATAAAGTCTTCAAAATTCACGACCACTTCCGGTCCGCCAACCATGATCTTCACATGGGGTCTTGCTTTTTTCAGTTTATGAATGAGCTTTAGTACATACCATGCGGTATTGGACATGACGGAAAAACCCACGATGGTAACACCCTTTTCGTCCACTTTTTTAAGGAGCTGTCTGAATCGTCCGAAACAGCTCTCAATGCTTTCATCGTGTATAAACCCTTCTTTTCCTTCCGCCTTAACCGCTGCCATCAGATACTCCAGGCCCAATGGCTCCAGGCTTGCAACTCTTTTATCGTAATGTACTCTTACGAACATGTATTTCTGGGTCATCAAAACCATCCTTTTCTCTTCGTATCGTAGGCAGTGCCAAACAATGTCCGGACCATGATCTTGGGATAGGTCAGAACATGGATCCAGTAGTACCGCATCATGTATTCAAAGGAGGACATATTGGTGGGTTTCAGGGTGATATGCGTTCCGTCCAGTCGCCACGACTTAAAATTAGTCACCTTGTCCTGATACTCCGCATAGGCATCCGTGCCTTTGTAGGGCGTAAATATACCGAATACCACCCACAAAAGATTGTTGTCTTTGATAAACTTCATCAGCTTTCTGTAATCCTCTCTGGTCGCCGTATAGTTGATCACAAAAAGTCCGTTGCACACGATCCCCGCATCATGAAGATTTTTGATCGCCATTTCATTCTCGTTCTTTGAGGTCTGTTTGTTATATTCGTCAAGGGTCTCATCGCTGATGGCTTCAAGCCCCACCAGAATATCCCGAAATCCTGCCTTATAAGCAAGGGGAAGTATATCGGGATTGGCCGCGATGAAGTCCGCTCTGGCGTAGGCCATGAAATTCTTTTTGATCCCCCGTCTTATGATCTCGTTGCAAAATTCCTCCACCCGTTCCTTGTGGAAGAAAAACGTATCGTCCACAAACCAGATCTTATCGTGTTTGATCTCCTCTACTTCATCGATCACTTCCGTAAGATCCCGCTCTGTATAAACCCCGCTGTTCATTTTTGTACAGTAGCAAAAAGAGCATGCAAAAGGGCAGGAAAAAGACGCCTTACTCAAAGCATATTTTCCCTTCATGAAAATGTAATTTTTCTTCAGACCTTTATAAAAAGTGGTTCTGTCCGGTTTATTGATAAAGCCGCATACCGGCTCTCCTTTTTCCTTTACAACCCACTCGCCGTCTTTTTTAAACGCAATGCCTGACAATCCGTCCAGCGCTTCGGGGCTGAGGTTGCTTTCCCACATGGTCTTTTGGGTGGAAAGTCCGTTATCATAATATACGTAGTCCACATCCTCCACGCAGAATTCCCTGTAGTTCATCTCCGCTTCCGGGCCCCCTACCTGGATTCTGATACCGGGGAACTTTTTCTTCAGCTGCCTTGCCCTTTTGTTGATATAGTCCACCGTATTGGCATTGGCATTAAAGCCTATAAAATTGTAGTTGCCTTCTTTTATGATACGGCACATCCTGGCAAAACGAAACGTCCATGGATGCTGGAATTCATCATGGATCTCGCACCTGATCCCCATATCATTTGCAAGTCCCGCAAGATACTCAAGCCCCAAAGGCTCAAGATGGGCAACGATGGATGTGTATTTCGGCCGTATCAAAAGTACTCTTAATTCTTCCTGCACTTTTCACCCTCTATTAGCTTTTTCCAATACTGGTTGTTAACAGCTACCGCGCCAATGCTCAGTTTCAGCGTATCGTAAAGTCCGTATTTTTTCACCATATACCAGCCGCTGACAGGATTGGCGGTGATCTTGTAATACAAAACCATGGTATACCA
>JAIKWF010000001.1 GCA_024685005.1 Lachnospiraceae bacterium | reverse complement strand
CTGAGTTTTGCAGCGTTTTTGCTCTCTTTCGGGGTGATAGCCGGTTATTATGCTTCTATAGCTCTTTTTACTGTGGGCGAGATATTAACAACGATAGTTATCGGATCATATCTTTCGGAAAGAGTCCCTGCAAACTTTCGTGGGAGAATTTATGGGGTGACAAGTTTTGCATCAGCTTTTATGAGCGGAATAGTAGAATTGGGAAGCGGATGGCTTTTTGATGATTATGGACTTCATTATGCGTGGGCGTTTTCTATTGGTATGACATTGGTATCTGTTATTGCTGCTGTTGCGCTTATATATACCGACAGGAAAGAGTTCAGCGATCTATATAAGGCAGCCAAACACTGAAGGACAGGAAAATAACTTTCAGAATAGGGAGTGAAAGCTTGAAGATTGTGATCATCAGACATGCAAAGGTGGATTTTGACTGGAATGGGAAAAGTACATCAGATGTGTTCGATTCTGATTGCATCGGATTGGTAAAAGGAGATAATATGGTCATATTAATTGAAAGTATTGTATTATGCATAGCATTTACGCTGATGGTTTATATCATGTCGAGAAAACCAATACAGACGCTGTATAACTATCCGCCAAAGATCCAGGAACGGGTGAAGTCACTGGATGAGTATAAGGATCAGATACCGACTGAGAAGAATAAGGTGGCAGCGAAGCTCATAGCCTGTATCCTGTTTGTTATTGTGATCAGTTTGATCTTGCGATTCATCAATGGATATAGGACGTTCCTTCAGGCATTTGGCTGGGGATTTCTTCTTTGGACAGTCGTTAATCTATACGATGCGATCGTGCTTGACATCATCTGGTTTTGCCATGATCCTTACTTTGTTTTCAAAGGCACGGAAGATATGGTGGATGAGTATCACAATTATTGGTTCCATATCAAGGGCTTTTTTATCGGAGAGGGATTGGCACTTGTGATATGTGCTCTTGCAGGGCTGGTGGTGCAGAAAATATTATAGGATATAGAGAATACTATGGATAACAGGAACGAACTCGGCGGAACGTTTGATACGGAATCTGTTTTATATGACAAGATGCGCCCGGGATATGTTGAGGGATTGTATCAGACGATATTCGATTATATCAATATAGACGAGAACAGCCGGGTTATTGAGGTTGGCAGTGGGACAGGGCAGGCCACCGGACCTGTTCTTAAGAAAGGATGCGAACTTACTGCCGTTGAATACGGAGAGAACCTGTCAAGGATCCTGAAAGAAAAGTTCGGATCCTATGAAAGGTTTAGCGCGATCACGAGCAGATTTGAAGACCTTGAACTTGAGGAAAATGCCTATGACCTCATTTTTTCCGCCACAGCATTTCATTGGATCCCTGAAGAAACCGGGTATCCCAAAGTGTTCTCTTTATTGAAACCCGGAGGAGCATTCGCACGCTTTGCGAACCGTCCTCATAACAGTAAGCGTGATCCGGATCTGGCACATGAGATCGATGCACTTTATGATTTCTATTACAACGATTATTATGATATCATGCCGGGGACGAAAAAGCGGTTTACTGAAGATAAAGCCAACGAGATAGCTATGATACCGTCCAAGTACGGATTTACGGATATGCAGTATCATCTGTTCTATCGGGAGAGGGTATTTGACGCTGATGAATATATTAAACTCCTGGGAACATATTCCGATCACATTGCGATCGCAGAACCAATAAGAAATGAGTTTTTTGCGAAAATAGCAAAAGCCATCAACGAACATGGCGGTTCAATAACCATAAGTGATACTTTGGATCTTGAACTGGCCCGAAAGCCCCTGTAGGACGGATAATAGACCATGGCTTTTTACAGGATGCACAGCCGGCAACACTTCATCCAAGGATGAGGACATTGCATGGGATCATTGCAGAATATATCTGCAGCAGCTTGGAGAAAATGCCAATGATTCCGGATCTTTTGTGTATGAAAAATCAGTTGACGGACATTCGCACGGAGCGCTGGAGGTGTATGATATTGCAAGCGGAGAATCAACAGAGATTTTTCGTATATCTTCCGGAGAGAAATATATAGACGAGGTCTATTATGTCGGAGATGATGTATTTTTCTCGGTAGAAGCGTCAGAAGGAAGAGGCTGTTTTAAGTACAGATCGAAAACCGGTAAGATCGAGAGTTGTCAGTCTGAGAACGGAGAGATCGTGGACCCTGATTGGCCCTTGTACAGCTTGGGTGATGGGACTGCCGCAGTCGCTTATGCCTATGTGAATACGCCGGAATACGGGAAAGTGACTTTTACCAAACGCCTGAATGAAAGCCAATTTTATTATTCACTGGATGAACAAAACTTTTATGAAATGACCGGTCTGACGGACAAATCCTACGATGAATCCGGCATTGAATGGGGGAATCTGTCGTATAGTAACGGGAAGGTGTATGGTGTTCTTACGGCTGTCGGAATGAGTTCCAAAGTCAGTAAAATAGTTTTCGCCGATATGAAAGATGTGACTACCGAACAGGTAAAAAAAGACCTTTTATTCTCCTTCGATCCGGCCACCTGCGAGTCTGAAAAGCTTTATGAGACGGAAAATGGCTATTCCAGGATCGTCGGATTCCATGGTGATTGGGTCTACATCTTTAAAAACGGTAATCTCTCAAGAGTATCCCTGTCATCACAGAAGTCTGAGGGTATCTGTGATCTGGATCCGGGGGATATAACGTTTAGTTGCATAGGTACTAAACTCGTGGTTTTTAATCCGAATACAGAGAAGGTTGTAAAAGTGGTATCGATGACTGATTGAAGAGTGGGGAAAATATGAAAGTACATATCTCGGTCGTTATTCCGGCCCATAATGAAGAAAAATATATAAAGCGTTGTATTGACTCAATAAAAGATGCAGATAGTGTGTTCCCCGGCAATACAGAGATCATTGTAGTTTGTAATCGGTGCACAGATCATACAGCAGATATTGCAAAAGAAAACGGAGCCATTGTTCGGTTCAATGAAGACAGATGCATTGCGAAAGTGAGAAATGAAGGGATCTCGGCGGCGAAAGGAAAAATTATTGTTACCATCGACGCTGACAACAGGATGACCAAGGGTACACTCAGAGAAATCTATTCGTTGTTAAGAACCGGAAAATATATAGGCGGAGGTGCGCCGATAAGATTTGAAAGGTACTCCTTTCCGTTGTGGTGTAATGACATCATGTGCAGAATCTCTTTTGCGATTACCGGTTTGTACTGTGGGATTTTCTGGGCTGAGAAAGAAACCTTTGATCAAATCGGAGGCTTTGCCGGTAAAAAAGCGATGGAAGATGTGGCTACGGCAAAACTTCTTAGAAAATATGGAAAGAAGCATGGCAGGAAATATACAACGCTCAGAAAGAATTATCTCATTAATTCCACCAGAAAATATTATGATCTTGGTGATTGGCTGTATTTCAAACTGATATTTAAAAATATGGGAACGTTTTTGAAAGCACTATTGGGTGATCGTTCGGGGCTGGATAAGCTTTTGGATGATATGTTCTATGACTATAAATAATTTTAAGATTTTTCTTGAAAAAGATTTTTAATTCAATTAGTCTTTTCTTAGGACGTCCGAATCTTACCTAAGAGGAGGCTTTTATTTTGAACAAAGAGCAACTACACAAGTATGTTTCTGAGAACAGCGGAAATGAGAGTAACATCTGTCAGATCTATGCCGTTAAAGACAATGAGGTGGCACTTGATGATTGTTGGCATGGATTCAAGACTTTAGATGCGATGAATGTCAATTCCGTGACCAAAGGTGTCGTGGGGTTACTTGCCGGAATTGCGCTGGATCAGGGGTGCATCAGGAATTTGGATCAGAAGGTGATGGATTTTTTCCCTGATTATACCGTAAAACGTGGGGAGAAGACCATCTATGATGTTACGATCAGACATCTGCTTACCATGACGGCGCCATATAAAGGGAAATCAGAACCCTGGAAGAAGGTGTGTACTTCACCAAGCTTTACCTATGCAATTCTTGATTACCTTGGAGGCCGTAACGGAATCACGGGAGAGTTTCGGTATGCTACCCTTGGCATTCAGATCCTGGTCGGCATAATTGAGAAGGCTGCCGGTGAGAAATGCATAGATTTTGCCAACAAAAATCTTTTTGAGCCACTGCACCTTCCAAAGCGGATACCACACGGTGACAGTTCCAAAGAAGATCAGTTTGATTTTTTTATGAACAAAAATCCCAGGAAATATGAGTGGTACTCAGATCCTCAGGGCAGCGTTACCGCAGGCTGGGGATTATGCATGTCGGCAAAAGATATGGCCACGATCGGTGCAATGGTTTTGGATGGCGGGCTTTATGGCGGCAAGAGAATCATCTCCGAAGAATACTTAAAAGATATGCTAACGCCGCACGTTAAACTGGGTGAGCGATTTGGCTTCATGAACTATGGCTACTTATGGTACAAACCCTACGATGACAAAGAGGTATATGCGGCAATAGGTGACAGCGGAAATATCATCTACATCAACAAAGCGGAAAATGTATCGGTGGGAATGACGGGGACATTCAAACCGAGGATCTTTGACAGAGTGGATTTTATTGAGCAAAAGGTGTTGCCGGCCATTGGTGCAAAATGAGCCATTAACCCCGTCCCCAAGGAGATCACCTATGAGAGTATTTATCGTATATTGTCATCCGTCGGAGGACTCATTCACGAGGAACCTTTGCGATGCATTTATGAAAGGTATAACCGATTCCGGGAATGAGTATATTCTGTCGGATCTTTACGCCATGGATTTTGATGCCGTGATGTCTGAGAAGGAATACTTAAGAGATGCGAATTACAGGAATACGCCTGATATCGCTGCAGATATTCTGAAAGAGCATGAAAAAATAAATTCATCGGATGCCATCGTTTTCATATATCCTGTTTTCTGGACCGAGGCACCTGCAAGACTTGTGGGATGGTTTGACAGAGTATGGACATATGGATTTGCATATGGTGAAAAAAAGATGAAGATGCTGGATAAGGCTATGATCCTGTGTTCTGCGGGTAATCCTTTGGAAAGACTGGAACGGTTAGGACTCCTGGCAAGCATGAAAAAGGTTATGCTCGGTGACAGGCTGTTCGGACGCGCCAGAAGTATGGAATTTGTAGTATTTGACAGCACATCCCGGGAGAACAGACTTCGAAGTGAGAAGTGGGAGACGAATCTTAAAAAGGCATACGAGAAGGGGAAGAATTTTTTCACAGAATGCAAGACAGAGTTCTCTGTCGATGACAGGATCTTTACCGCAATAGAGAACTCCGAATCAGGGGAAGTTTCGGATCAAACCGTTTTTTGTTACCATCAGAAGGATGATGTTATCTGGGCCGATTATTCAGGCGGAAGTATTGTGAAGGGAATGCTGATCGGTAAGATCGATGCAGAGCATAATCTGCATTTCAGCTACCAACACATAAACAGTGCAGGCGAGCTGAAGATGGGAACATGCGATTCTGAGCCGGAGATTAAGAACGGAAAACTGCGATTTTATGAGCGATGGAAATGGACAGATGGGCAGGAAGGTACCTCTGTCATAGAAGAATTCTGATAATGGACTCAATACACTGATAAGTTGAAACTATGAGGAAATGAAAAATCACAGATCCGGAAATGACAGTTTTTCGCATCAGAATATACAATTGACAGAATAAACGGGGAGAGAAGCATGATCACGGGATTACATCATATATCTTTGAAGTGCGGTACATCGGAAGAGTTTGACAATGCAAAAGCGTTTTATATTGACCTGTTAGGTTTTTCAAAAGTAAGAGAATGGCCGGAAGGGATAATGATCGACTTTGGAAATGGAATGCTGGAGATTTTTTGTAACGGAGCCGGCATAAAGAAAAAAGGGGCGCTGCGACATATAGCATTTGCAACTGATAATGTGGATGAGATTGTAAATAAGGTGAAAAAATCCGGATATGAAGTATTCATTGAACCAAATGATATTGTAATAAAATCCGAACCGGAATTACACGCAAGGATGGCATTCTGTTTTGGACCTTTGGGAGAAGAAATAGAATTTTTTCAAGAGTGTTAAATTAAGAAATGAGCCACTAACCCCGTCCCCCAGCCCTCCCCCAGCCCTCATTTTTTGCCGATTTGTTTTTTTTCTTCAACTTTTTTGCGAAGGCGCAGTTCCTTCCGCTGAAGGCTGGCTACCAGCCCGGCGATGGCAGGGGGAGTTTCATCAAACTGCACCCCGATCAGGATCCTGTTTTCCCTGAAGCCTTCTATATATCTGACTACCTGTCCAAACACTTTGTACAAATGGTCGTACTGGTCAAAGATGGATATGGAAACGGGATCTCCGTTTTGTACGTTTTTGACCTCTTCCGATACAAAGGTCATTCCCAGGCCCGTAATGGATATATCATGTAACAATCCTTCAACGGTCTTTTTGTTGTTTCCGATCTGCGCCACCACATCATAGCTGCAGGCCACACGGTAACTCAGCCTGTGGTTGGTGGCAGCTACATCATCGGGACTAAAGAGCAGAAGCATGGTTCTGTCCTTGTTAAACCCGTAAAAGTTTATCGTATATAGATATTCTCTTTTATCTTCATCGTTTTTAACGGAAGCGGTGATCTTATGCTGTCCGAGAGAAACCGGTTTTCCTTCTTGCAGAATCGGCTCTACGCCGATGCAAAAGGAGCCTTTATAGGGTTCCTGAAAGGGCTGGGTCACCCTTGTTTCAAATGTCAGCGTTTCCCCTTTAATGGTTACGGTAAGAGTAACGGATGATCCCTCGGTACTTTGGTTGATCGTCATTTATGAATCCTCTCTCGGTATCAGGCGTTTCGCCATATTTGCCCGGAATCTGTCCTACATTTCAATATCATATCATAAGAGGCGTCTTTTTAAAACAAAGATTCCGAATCTGTGCTATTCTAAGAGCTTTTCTGCGTGCTATCGAAAATTCTCTCCATGTGGTAAAATTAACAAATGAGGTATCCGCTGCGGGATACCATCATAAGGAGAAACACGAAGGGGAAAAGGAGAAACAGTATGACAGAAATGCAAAATGAAAAAAGTTGCAGGAGGATCTTTTTGCGGCTATGCGCTGCAGTGATCCTGGCAGTTATGATGCTGCCGGCTTTGCCACGGCAGGCGTTTGCCGCGGCCCGGTATGACACGCTGCAAAAGCTCCTGGAGGCGGATTTGCCGGCAGGAACGACAGCCACCACAAAGGGGTATGCCTCTGCCACAGATCAGGGCGGCGCAACATTTAAGATAGTGGATGAGGCAACTGCGGATAATGTTTTCATCTACAAAATGAAGAATCAGAAGTTCGCGCAGATGGAACTGACTGATACCCTTGACGTAGCAAAGGTGGGCATTTTTCCCGGGGAAAAGATCTCCGATCAGTTTAGTAAACTGCTGCAAAACGGAGTGAAGCATAAGGAGATCAAAACCCTCAGTTTTAAGGCCGGAGAATATTTTATAAACAAACCGGTGGAACTGCAGTCTTTTAACTATCAGGGCGTCAGAGGAGCAGACGGACAGCCGAAAACCAAGTTCAGCGTCAGCAAGGATTATGAAGTTCACAGTGCCATGATCCTTTATACAAGACCGGTGCTGGGCAATACGTTTGCCATGAATTTTTCGGATATCACTTTTTCCATGGAGCTGACAAAGGATCATCCATTACATGATCTGCAGGTGGTCCTGCTTGCTCCGTGTGGGGTTACCCAGTGCAAGATCGACCATTGCAATTTTATCTCTTATCAGTCCGAAACCAATGGCGGATTTATTATGACAGATCTGCTATGGTTCAAACACAGTGCGAACCAGAATGTTGAGGTGAGCAATTGTTCCTTCAAGAATCTCAGCGCCAGTACAAAGGACCCGCAGCTGAAAGAAGAGCTGAAGGATCAGAATCTGGTGGGAGGCTGCCTGTGGATGTGCGGGACAGCCGGGACCATCGATCGCAGAATGGAGAATATCAACATCCATGACTGCGAATTTGAGACCACGGTAAATGATGAGATCATTGCCATCTGGCGGGGCCGGTACAACAACCTGACCATCAAGGATTGCACCTTCCGCAACTTTGACCATTATAACAATAATATTCTTGCTCTTTATGGGGGCAAGTTTACCAATACGCTGGTGAAGGACTGCACAGTGAATCTGGAAGCGCCTTCCCTGTACTGCTTTAAGGCCAACTCCATGACGGAGAGTTCGGAGTTTACCTTTGATCATATCGTTTTCAACTGTATTTCCGGAGAAACGAATACGGATAAGAAAAATGTCTGTCTGATTTATACCGGCGCAGATTCTAAGGAGATCGACCAGTCCTTCGGACCGATCAAGGGTAAGGTGTACATTAAAAACTGCGTGGCACAGAATAAAAAATCCGGAAACGTGGATACCGGTACCAAATATCGCCATTTTGCCGGCATCTCCGGCAGTTCCCAAAAAACCTATGAGATTACGGGGTGCGATTTGAATATGCCTTTTACCGGCGGCGTCTTTCTCATGAAGCAGGGATCGGATAACAGATTATCCGTAAGCAGTAACACCATTGACAACAAAGATTCTAATTGGCTGGGCAATGTTGAAAATGCGAAATACAGCAAGCTCTTTGTCAGGAACAATGAGATCGCGGGCAAACTGAGTGTGGTGATCAAGCCCAACGCGCAGTTGTTTTACAATTTTTCGAATAACAACTGTACGGGATCCGAATACGGCAATCTGCTGCAGTGTCAGAATCTGTCCGGCAAGGGCAAGAATTATATCATTTATCGCAATGAGAATAATCAATATGCCAATCCGGACAAGGTCAACATCTATCACAATACCAATGGCAAACCCAAGGAGGACTTTGTCATTGCTGCAACCGGCAAAGAGGGAAGCGAGCTTGACAACCGCAAGAAAAAAGAAGTGGTGGAAGAGGACACCGGTGTGATCCTGCTGGATCAGGATCAGATTCTGGCAGCCAAGCCCGAAGACTACAAGCCGGATGATGTACTTCGCTGGAATAAATACTGGAGGAGCGGACGGGATGCCTGGGACGGGACCATTCCCGTATCGAAATTAAGTGACCCGGTGTATTGTTCCATGAACCTGCCTTCGGAGATTCGGAAGGATACAATGGATGAACAGTGGTGGGACAATGCGCATATGATCGGAGATGTGTATGATCTTGAGACACAAAAGATCTTGTCCATCGGTGCTATCTATAAGCGGGCCGGAGCAGAGCTGCCGGAGCATTTTTCCGTGTATTTGAGCAACATGAAGATGTTTGTTTATTCCATTTCTCAGAAATGCTGGCTGATGATCGATGATCAGCCTTATCCTGCCGGGATTTACAGTTATACGCTACCCTGGAAAGGATCAACAGCTACAGAGATTAAAACGATAACCTATACCGATGATTATGCGAAGATCGATCTGACGCCGGAGGATCTGGATAATAAGGTGGTTCATTTTTGGGGAAGATGCAGCTTCCTGGATAAAGAGGACTATCTGTATTATGCCAGCGCTTATACCTTCTGGGTGGATGAAGAAGCCGCAGGCAAAGTGGGGGCAACAGGCGGTATCGATTCCAAGGTCGCATCCGGCGATAGAACAGTGGTGCAGCTGTACGGCACAAGAGTTTACCGGGGTGAGACTTATCCCCGAGCCGTATGGGGACATACCATTCCGAATTATAAATATGATGCGTTTAACGGCAGCAAGCTTAACGAGCTGTACCATTTTATAGGGGATGAAGAGGCAGCGGCTAAGGATCCTTCCGCAGGCGAAGGGGGAAGCGAAGTTTCGGATCCTGTAGCAGGGCCCGGCGATACGTCCACCGTCACGCCCGGCGGTGGCACTCCCGGAGACGGAGGCGCTTTGGATCCGACGGCTGCGAAGCAAACCGGAGCTTTGCAGGATGAGCAGTGCAAAACAGATCAGAAGATCACTTTGCCGGCGCCGAAACTGCAGAAGCTTTCCGTCAATAAAAAAAGCCGCAAGGTGAAGGTGAAGTGGAAAAAAGTGTCCGGCGTTACCGGCTATCAGATCCAGTACTGCAAAAACAAGAAGTTTAAAAAGGATCCCACTACCATTGTGATCAAGGGTAAGAACACAAGGAAAAAGACCCTCTCATCCCTTGGCAGCGGAAAGAAGTTTTATGTTCGCATCCGGGCCTATAAGGAGGTCAGAGATACGATCCTGTATTCAAAGTGGAGTCAGAAAAAGGCAGTCAAATTCTAATAGGAGTATAGAGGTATGAGATTGAAAATAAATAATTGGAAGATCAAGAGTATGGTCTGGCTGATGGCTGTCTGCGCTGTTTTACTTCCGGGTAAAGCAGCCCTGGCGGAGGAGCCGGAAAACCTTGTTAAGCTGAGCCGCGAGCAGATGCTGAATGCAAAAGCGGAAGATTATGCGGAAGATGCAGTATTGTACTGGGAGGAGTTTCAAAAGAACAAACTGGATGGCTGCGACGGACATATCCCTGTTTCCAAGCTGAGCGATCCGGTGTATTGCTCCATGAATCTGCCTTCGGAGTCCATGTGCGATTTTACAAGAAAAGCAAAGCGGGACAACGGTCATTTAAATGCTGTGGTCAAAAGCGATGCTGAGGCCAGGCTCCTTTCCTGGGGTGGCATTTACCTGACAGAAGGCGAAACGCTGCCGGAGCATTTTTCGGTTTATCTTGGTACCATCAAGCTGTTTGCTTATTCCAAAAAGCAAAAGTGCTGGCGCCTTATCGACGATCAGCCTTATCCCAGCGGGATCGCTCTCTATGAGCTGCCCTGGACGACACATAAAAACAAAGAATGCGGGCATGTCGAATATACGGATACCTATGCAAAGGTAGACCTTACTGCGGAGGATTTGGCCAACAACTGCCTGCATTTTTGGGGTATCCCCACGAGATTGGACAGGGAGGATGACCTGTATTATGCCGAGGCACTGACCTTCTGGACGGATGCATCCGTGGCGGGCAAACTGACTGCCACCAGCGGTCTGGACACGAAAAAATCTGCCGGCAGCAATACGGTGGGAGAACTGATCTTCTCCCGGGGGATCGCTTCGTCAAACGATGCCAAGGTTGTATGGGGCCATACCATTCCCAATGCGGAATATGATAAGGCCCGGGGAAGCTACTTAAATAAGCTGTACGGACCGGTAACGAAGGGGATCAAAGAAGAGGAAAGCAGCGAAAACGATCCGGCAGGGGAAGATCCTTCCGGGGGCAAAACAGGCCAAAGCGGGCAGCAGGGCGCGGGAGATCCCGCCGCATCTTCTGTATCAGGCAATCTGATCCCGGAGCAGGCTGCAGGGGAAAAGACCCCGCTTACCGCGACAAAGCTGAAAAAGCCTGTTGTCGGTAAAACCGGCCGCAGCGTAAAACTGAAATGGCAAAAGGTGAAAGGGATCTCCGGTTACGAGATCCAGATCAGCACCGGAAAAAAGTTTAAAAAGAATGTCCGGAGCATAGAGATCAAAAAGGCCGGCAAGGCGCAAAAGAAGATCACCCTTCCCGGTAAGAGCAAGAAATTCTATGTGCGGATCCGCACCTTCAGCAAAACAGATGACGGTGTAAAAGTGTCGGCCTGGAGTAAGAAAAAAACTATCCGGCTGAAATGAAATTTTGCTTGCAAGTTACCATAGACAATGGTATTATGTTCGCATATTATGTGAAACAAAGGCGTTTCGTCCAAAGTGGATGAGACGCCTTTTTGTGTTAAAAAGGTATTGCCAAAAAGGAGGCTATACCATATAATCGTTTCGTTACTTCAAAGCGGTAAAGCGATGAAGTAACTGAAATGTGTTGATAACATCGGACAGTCCGGTGTTTGAATAAGATTTATATCTTGAGGAGGAAAATTATGAAAAACAAAATGAGAAAACTATTGTCACTGTCAATGGCTGTGGCCCTTGCCGCAGCGGTTACGGCTTGCGGCGTAGGAGGAGCGGATGCCCAGGCTCCCGCACCGGAAGCTGCTGAAGATGCGGCTGAAGAAGCTGCGGAAGAAACCACCGAAGAAACCACCGAAGAAACCACTGAAGAAACGGCAGAAGAAACTGCCCAGGCATCGGAAGAGGCAGAAACAAAAGACGGTGAGCATTACACCGTGGGCATCTGCCAGCTGGTTCAGCACGTGGCATTGGATGCAGCAACCCAGGGCTTTAAAGACGCTATCGTTGCAAAGCTCGGGGAAGATGCAGTAACCTTTGATGAGCAGAATGCAGCAGGCGACAGCGCACAGTGCACTACCATCTGTACAGGTTTTGCATCAGACGGTGTTGATCTTATGCTTGCAAATGCGACGCCGGCGCTTCAGGCGGCAGCATCTGCCACAACGGAGATTCCGATCCTCGGAACTTCCATTACGGAGTATGGCGTGGCTCTTTCCCTTGAAAACTTCAATGGAACCGTAGGCGGCAATATTTCCGGAACATCGGATCTTGCACCCCTTGATCAGCAGGCTAAGATGATCGAAGAATTATTCCCCGATGCAAAAAAGGTGGGTATTCTGTACTGCTCCGCAGAGGCCAATTCCGTTTACCAGGCAGATACGGTAAAGGCTGTACTGGAAGAGGACGGTCTGACAGTGACCGTATATACCTTTGCGGATTCAAATGACGTGGCCAGTGTAACCCAGTCTGCCTGCGATGAGAATGATGTCCTTTACATTCCTACGGATAATACAGCTGCATCCTGCACAGAAGCGATCAATAACGTTGCGCTGCCTGCAGGCACTCCCATTGTAGCAGGTGAGGAAGGTATTGCAAAGGGCTGCGGCGTGGCAACCCTCAGTATTGATTATTATGAACTCGGCAAGACAACAGGTGAGATGGCTGTGAAAGTTTTGACAGGAGAGGCTGATATTGCCGAAATGCCCGTGGAATACTACAGCAATCCTGTTAAGGAATACAATGCTGAGATCTGCGAGAAACTTGGCGTGGAGATTCCCGAAGGATACACTGCAATCGCTGAAGAGTAAAAAAAGAAAGAGAATCGTATGGATATGACAGCATATTTTCAATCGTTGACATTTACAACCCTTATAAACCGGCTGCCTGCCGGTATAGCACAGGGGCTCATATGGGGAATTGTTGCACTGGGTGTGTACATTACCTTCCGGCTTTTGGACATAGCGGACCTTTCCGTTGACGGTACGTTTTGTACCGGCGGCGCGATTACGGTCATGCTGATCCTTTCCGGATGGAATCCATATGTTGCCGTGGTTGCGGCCCTTGTTCTGGGGTTGATCGCAGGAACGGTAACAGGGCTTTTGCATACCCTTTTGGGGATCCCGGCCATCCTGTCCGGAATTTTGACCCAGTACGCGCTGTATTCCCTGAACCTGGCCATCATGGATATGAAGGCAAATCAGGCTGTCAGTATTGATAAGTTTGTGCTGATGCTGTCCTCCCGGTATGTATCCTATTCCATCGGTGTGGGCGTGATCCTGGTGGCAGTGATCATAGCAGCTCTGTACTGGTATTTTGGTACGGAGCAGGGAAGCGCCATTCGTGCTACCGGCTGCAATCAGCAGATGGCAGGAGCAAACGGTATCAATATCAACCTGATGAAGGTGATCGGTCTGGCCCTTTCAAACGGGATCGTTGCGCTGGCCGGCGGTATCATGAGTCAGTTCCAGGGATATGCGGATATCAACATGGGACGCGGCGCCATCGTCATCGGACTGGCAGCCGTTATCATCGGAGAAGTAGTGGGAAGCGCCCTGTTTAAAAAACGCATGAATTTTGCCCTGCGCCTGACCTTTGTGGCATTGGGCGGAGTGATCTATTATATTGTTGTGGAGATCGTTTTGTGGCTGAAACTGGATACCAACTATCTGAAGATGCTGACGGCGATCATCGTTGCCATTTTCCTGGCCGTGCCCTATCTGCAGAAAATGAGCAGATCGTCCTTTAAGAAGGCGGGGAAAAACGCACAGCTGACGTATAACAGCGGAAAGGAGGCCTGAAAAATGTCTGAGATCATGCTTGCACTTACGGATGTCCATAAGGCTTTCAATCCGGGAACCATCAATGAAAAAATCGCTTTAAACGGCGTCAACCTTACCCTTGAAAAGGGAGATTTCGTAACGGTGATCGGTGGAAACGGAGCAGGAAAATCCACCATGCTGAATGCGGTCGCAGGTGTGTGGCCCATAGATTCGGGAAGTATACAGATTGCGGGAAAGGATGTGACCGGTCTTCCGGCATACAAGCGGGCGGCCCTCATTGGCAGGGTGTTTCAGGATCCCATGACGGGAACGGCAGCCACCATGCAGATCGAAGAAAACATGGCGCTGGCTCTTCGCCGCGGCAAATCCCGTTCCCCGTTTAAGCTGGGAGTCACAAGCAAAGAAAGAGAACGGTTCAGGGAACAGCTTAAGATACTGGAGCTGGGACTTGAGGACAGACTGACTGCCAAGGTGGGACTTCTGTCCGGCGGACAGCGACAGGCGCTTACGCTTTTGATGGCGACCCTCAGGACGCCGGAGATTCTGCTGCTGGATGAGCATACGGCGGCCCTGGATCCGAAAACGGCGGAAAAGGTGCTGGCCGCAACGGAAAAGGTGGTATCAAAGGACAATCTTACCACGCTGATGATCACCCATAATATGAAAGACGCCATTGCCCACGGCAACAGGCTGATCATGATGAATGAAGGAAAAGTGATCCTGGATATTCGGGGAGAGGAGAAAGCGAAGCTGACGGTTGAGGATCTGCTGGGCAAGTTTTCCTCCGTATCGGGAGAAGAATTTGCCAGTGATAAGGCTCTTTTGTCCTGACGGGAGAATGTGAAATTTCTGTAAAATACCTTGCAAAAACGTGTTTTTTATCACATAATATAGTTAGGTAACCAGAAGTGTTTCTAGGCAAGGATGCGCAAAGAATCAAAGGAGTGATTACTATGAGTATCAACATTTCGCCCAGAACCGATTATTCAGCCTTGTTTTCGAGTCTTTCGACCTCGAAGCACAAGAGCGGATCCGCTTCCTGGATGTTTGGAGGGAATGCCACCACAGGTGTGAATCTTTCCGACTATGCATCGATTAAGAACGGAAGTTACGGAAAGCTGCTGAAGTCCTATTACAGTCAGGATTCATCAGCCAAAACGTCCGCTACTGCAGCTGCCGCGAAGAAGATCATCGGAAACAGCAAGGACGCTACATCTGTTAATTCCACGTTATCAAAGGAAACAGATGCTTTATCAAAGAGCGCTTCCGCGTTGGCAACTACCGGCAAGGATTCCGTCTTTGAGAAAAAAGAAATAGTTTCCAAAGATGAAAACGGCGTGGAGAGCAAGACCACTGATTATGATCGGGATGCAATCTATAAGGCAGTTTCTTCCTTTGCCAAAGATTACAACCAATTGCTCGAAACGGCAGAACAGTCCAACAATAATTCGGTTCGATCAACTGCAACCAACATGATCAATCAGACGGCAGTTTACAAAAAGGCTCTGTCTGAGATGGGAATCAGCGTAGGTGATGACAACAAGCTTACCGTTGATAAGGAGAAGCTGGACAAAGCTGATGTGAACAGCATCAAAAAGGTATTCAGCGGAAACGGTGGTCTGGCGGATATGACAAAGAACAGATCTGACATGATCGCAAGTTCCGCACAGAGTGATGCGTTAAAGGCCGCAGGGCTTTACGGATCCACCGGTTCTTATACCAATACTTCTCTCTTTAACGGAGGCGGATTTACAGGTCTGTTTTAAAATGGAATAACGGGAAGCGGTCGCCGGATTTGGCGGCCGCTTTTTTGTGAAGCTGTGAATAGTAAAAAACTTTTCGGAATTGAAAAAAGGGGATTGACAGATACTGCAAAAACATATATGATACTTGTTGTGCGCAGGTGTGGCGGAATTGGCAGACGCGCTAGCTTCAGGTGCTAGTGTTCGCAAGGACGTGCAGGTTCAAGTCCTGTCACCTGCACGAAACCCAAGCTTAACAGCTTGGGTTTTTTGTTTTCCGGAAATAAATATCTGCAGAAAAAAGGAAATCCGCATATTATGCCGAATAAGACCCTTGGGAGGTGCTCTGCCATGATAATCCGAGAGAAGTTAGAGGAACTTGAATTCCATAATCTGAGTCAGTATGCAACCTTTAGCCGGAATTCTAAAGGAAGGGACCGGGAGGAACCACAGTGTGACATCCGTCCTGTTTTTCAGCGGGACCGGGACAGGATCCTGCACAGCAAGGCTTTTCGGCGCCTGAAGGATAAAACCCAGGTTTTTCTGGCTCCGGAAGGGGATCATTACAGAACGCGCATGACCCATACGCTGGAGGTTTCCCAGAATGCAAGGACCATAGCCAAGGCCCTTCGCCTGAACGAGGACCTGGTGGAAGCCATAGCTCTGGGACATGATCTTGGCCATACTCCCTTCGGCCACGCCGGTGAGAGAGCGCTGAACAGTGTATGTCCCATTGGATTTGTTCATTCCGAGCAGAGCGTCAGAACAGTAGAGGTGCTGGAGAAAAACGGAATGGGGCTGAACCTGACCTGGGAAGTCAGAGACGGGATCAGAAACCATCAGACATCTTCCATGCCGCAGACTCTGGAAGGAAAGATCGTCAGATTTTCCGATAAGATCGCTTACATTCATCATGATATGGACGACGCCATCCGGGCAGGACTTCTTTCGGACTCTGATGTGCCGCTTTCCATCGGAGAGGTGATCGGCTTTACCCTTTCCGAACGGCTGGATAATTTTATTCATGACATTGTCACAAACAGCATGGACAAAAATGACATCTGCATGTCTCCGGAAGTGGATGATGCCATGAAAAAAATGAGAGCCTTTATGTTTGAGCGGCTGTACCAAAACCCCATCGCAAAGGGCGAGGAGAAAAAGGTTGAGGCGCTGATCATTACGCTGTATGAGTATTACTGCAAACATATCGATCAGCTTCCCTCCGAACTTTTGTCCCTTTTGGACAGAGAGGATACAACAAAGGAGCAGCTGGTGTGTGATCACATCTCAGCCATGTCAGACCGCTATGCCATCGCCGTATATGAGGAGATCTATATTCCGAAGTCCTGGCAGGTTATGTGATAACAGCTCAACAGTAAGCAATAGATAACAGCAGTACGAGACAATCCGAGCGGAGGGACTATGTACATTCCTGACGAGACCGTGGATGAGGTTCTGAGACGATGCGATATCGTTGAACTGATCGGCGGATATGTACAATTGAAAAAGAAGGGCAGCAATTATTTCGGCCTCTGTCCTTTTCATAACGAGAAAACCGGGTCCTTTTCCGTCAGTGCCCAAAAGCAGATGTTTCATTGCTTTGGATGCGGGGTCAGCGGATCGGCCTATACTTTTTTGATGAAATATGAAAACTTCACCTTTCCTGAGGCGGTACGCTTTCTGGCAGAAAAAGAAGGCGTCGTGATACCGGAAGGCCAGGACAGTGAGGAAGCAAAGCGCAGGGAAAGCAGGCGAAAGCAGCTTTTGGATGTGCTCAATGATGCGGAGATCTATTTTTACAGATCCTTGCGGGATCCCCGGGGAGCAGCGGGACTGAAGTATCTGCAGGACCGCGGACTCAGTGAAGAGACCATCAAACACTTTGGTCTTGGCTATGCGTCCAAGAACAGCAAAGAAGTGATCGGCTTCTTAAAATCAAAAGGTCATACGGATGAGATGATCAAAGCCGTGGGACTTGCGGATCACAACGAAAAATACGGTCTTACCGGGAAGTTCTGGAACCGGGTTATGTTCCCGATCCAGGATACCAATCACAGGGTGATCGGTTTCGGCGGCCGTGTGATGGGAGAGGGAGAGCCGAAATATCTGAACTCACCCGAGACGGAGATTTTTAACAAACGTAATCATCTGTATGGCTTGAATCATGCCAGGACCAGTAAGGCACCGAATCTGATCCTGTGCGAAGGATATATGGATGTGATATCGCTGCATCAGGCGGGATTTACCCAAGCGGTGGCGTCTTTGGGAACCGCATTTACCCAGCAGCAGGCAGCACTGATCCGCCGTTACAGCGATCAGGTGATCCTGTCATATGACTCCGACGAAGCGGGGATCAAGGCGTGCCTTCGGGCCATCGGGATCCTGCGGCAGGAAAAGATGACAGGCAGGGTACTGGATCTGAAACCTTATAAGGATCCGGATGAATTTATCAAAAATCTGGGCAGGGAAAAATTCCAAAAACGGCTGGATCAGGCAGAGAACGGATTTTTCTTTGAGGTCAGGATGGCGGAGCGGCAGTTCAAACTCTCCGATCCCGATGAAAAAACGAAGTTTCACGGTCAGATTGCCCAGAAGCTTTGCGGATTCCGGGACGATATCCAAAGGGAGAATTATCTGCAGGCCATTGCCGAGAAATATATGATCAACCCTACGGTCCTGTCCGAGGCAGTCAGAAAATATGCGGCTGCCGGCGTTGGAGAAGAGGAGCGGGAGTATCAGCCGAGACAACCCAAACCCCTTCCCGGAGGAAAGATGCAGATCCAAAAAGTAAGGGATGAGAAACTTCGAAGATCCTCAAAGCTTGTCCTGGGGTGGCTGCTGCAACAGCCAAAGCTCCTGGGTAAAATAGAAAACTACCTCAGGCCGGAGGACTTTTATCCCGATGATCTGAAAGAGGCGGCGCAGTTTATTTTTACCTGCATTAAAGAAGAAAAGAATTTAAGTCCGCCGGAAATGATCAGCAGATTTGAAGATGACGAAATGCAGCAGCTGATGGGCGAGATCTTTCACGCCAGAGAGGACGCGGTGGCAGGTTTCCTTCCGGAAGGAGAGGAAGGGAAGGCCAGCGATGTGGATCAGAAGGTATTTCGCGAAGCGCTTTTGCATGTGAAAACAGAAGCCTGCAGCAGGCTTCCGGAAGATGTTCCCTTAGGGGAAGTGATGCGAAGCAGAAAAGAGATCGAAGAGCTGAAAAAGCTTAAGATAGAAATGTAAAGGAGATAACCATGGCAGCAAAAAAGACCGAAACGGAAGCAAAGACCAGGAAGAGCACGGCAAAAACCGCAGGCACCAAAACTGCGGCCGGCGCAAAATCCGAAAAAGCGGCAGAAAAGGAAAGCACTAAGAAAACAGCCAAGGCCAAGAGCACGAAGGAGACGGAAAAGTCTACTAAGTCTGCTAAGTCTGCAAAGGCCGAAAGTGCCAAGACAGCTGCAAAGAGCGCAGAAAAGACCACCAAAAAGTCTGCGAAGAGTTCTGTGGCAAAAGAAGCAGTGGAAAAGGCGGAAAAAGCGGTAAGAAAGAGTGAGAAGAAAACTGCTGAGGGCGCAGAGAAAACCACTGCTAAGGAAAGCAGGAAAAAATCTGCGGCCAAAACAGCCGAAGCACAGGTAGCAGCGGAAGAGACCGAGGCTATGGATGCGGATGAAAGAAAAGCCTGGTTTGAGGAAAAAGAAGCACAGCTGTTAAAGCAGGCGAAAAAGAAGAAAAATGTCATGGACTATCAGGAAGTGGTAGACTTCCTCGGCGAGCTTCATCTTGAAGATGACCAGATCGACGTTGTGGTTGAGTTTCTTGAGAAGAACGGCGTTGATGTACTTCGCATATCGGATGAAGAGGAGCCGGATGAGGAGATCCTCCTTAGCGAAGAAGATGAGGTGGATGTGGAGAATATCGATCTGTCCGTACCGGACGGGATCAACATCGAGGATCCTGTTCGTATGTATTTAAAGGAGATCGGTAAGGTACCGCTTCTTTCCGCGGATGAAGAGATCGAACTGGCAAAGAAGATGGAAAAGGGTGATGAGAATGCCAAGAAAAAGTTAGCAGAGGCTAATCTTCGTCTGGTGGTTTCCATTGCCAAGCGCTACGTGGGACGCGGTATGCTGTTTTTGGATCTGATCCAGGAAGGAAATCTTGGTCTGATCAAAGCGGTTGAAAAATTCGACTATCAAAAGGGCTATAAGTTTTCTACCTATGCAACCTGGTGGATCCGTCAGGCGATCACAAGAGCCATTGCCGATCAGGCAAGAACCATTCGTATTCCCGTGCATATGGTGGAGACCATCAACAAGTTGATCCGTGTCAGCAGACAGCTGCTGCAGGAGCTTGGAAGAGAACCAACGCCGGAAGAGATCGCAGTAGAGATGAATATGCCTGTGGACAGGGTAAGAGAAATTCTGAAGATCTCCCAGGAGCCGGTTTCCTTAGAGACGCCTATCGGAGAGGAAGAAGATTCCCATCTGGGCGATTTCATTCAGGATGACAACGTTCCCGTACCTGCGGATGCGGCAGCGTTTACCCTTCTTCGTGAGCAGCTCAATGAGGTGCTGGATACACTTACGGAAAGAGAGCAGAAGGTATTAAAGCTCCGTTTCGGATTAGACGACGGAAACGCCAGAACCTTAGAGGAAGTTGGCAAGGAGTTTAACGTTACCCGTGAGCGTATCAGACAGATCGAGGCAAAGGCCCTGCGCAAACTCCGTCATCCTTCCAGAAGCCGGAAACTGAAGGACTATCTGGATTAATGGAAAGGCAGAAAAAAGCGGTTCTTTCTGACAGGCTTTTTTCTCTGGTGGAAATGCTAAGAGGCGACCAGGAACCTGCACAGGCAGAGAGCACCTACCGCTGCGTTGCGGATGTGGGATGCGATCACGGCTTTGTTTCCATCAGGATCTGTCAGGAAAATATCGCGCAAAGTGCCATTGCCAGTGATGTAAAGGAAGGTCCGCTTCTTCGGGCAAAAGAGCATGTGGAAGAGTATGGCATGCAAGAGCGGATCAGTACTGTGCTTTCAAACGGAATGCAGCATTTGCATGCAGGGGAAGCGGATGGTGCCATCATTGCAGGAATGGGCGGCTTTCTGATGCGGGACATCTTAAAAGAGGCCGGAGAACGTCAGGCGCTTCCGCCGGTTTTGATCCTGCAGCCCCAGAACGGATGGCGGCAGCTGAGAGAGAGCCTGCGGCAGATGGCCTTTTCCATCATAAAAGAAAAGATGCTGACAGAAGAAGGAAAGACCTATGTGGTGATCCGGGCGCAGCAGGGGAATGTGCCAAGGGAAGAGGTGGCGGATCCCATTGCGGATGCCTTCGGCCCCTATCTGCTGAAAATGAAAGATCAGCAGCTGCATGCGTATCTTCTTCGGGAGCAGCGCAAATATGACGAGATTTACCAAACCATCAAAGCCGCCGGAAAAGAAGACAGTACGGTGGAGGAAAAACGAATCGAATTATCCGAGGCATTAAAGCGGATGTCAATGTGAGAAGGATCAGGACATCCGAAAGCGGAAGGTTGCTTCGGGGGGAAGTTACAGGAGGGAAAACTATGATCAACATTACCGTAAAGGGACAGACGGAAAGCTATCAGGAGGGTACCACATATCTGGAGCTTGCGAAAAAGTATCAAAAGGATTATCCGGCAACCATCGCACTTGCGGTTGTGGGCGGAAGGATCCAGGAACTGATGCGTAAGCCGGACAGGGATTGCGAGATCGATTTTCTGACCTTTTCCGATTCTGCCGGACACAAGGCATATGTCAGAACAGCTACCATGATGTTCCTGCGTGCCGCACAGACTTGTTTGCCGCAGATCAGACCGGACCGGATCAAGGTGGAGTTTGCCATCGGAGACGGTTATTATATCAGCCTGAAAGAGCATACGGTTGCAGAGGAAGAGATTGCACTGCTCAGCGCGGAAATGAAAAAGCTGTATGAAAAGAAGATCACCATTCACAAAACATCCATGCAGAGAAAGGATGCCATCGATCTGTTTTCCGGCATCGGTATGTCCGATAAAGTCAATCTGTTCCGTTTCCGCAGAAGCTCCACGGTAAATGTTTACGAGCTGGACGGCTATAAGGATTATTACTATGGTTATATGCTGCCGGATACCGGATATGTGGATCAGTTTGAACTGCTTCCCTACAAAAAGGGCGTGATCCTGAATCTTCCCAATGTGACAGCCCCCCATAAACTGACGGTTTTTGAAGGAAGAGAGAAACTGTTTAATACGCTGAATCAGGCCAACGACTGGGGAAGTACCCTTGGGATTGATACGGTTGGGGACCTGAACAATCAGATCTGCCAGGGGAATATCAGTGATCTGGTGCTGGTACAGGAAGCTCTGCAGGAACGCAGGATCGGTGAGATCGCCAAGGACATCGCTGAGCGTGGCGGTGTGAAATTTGTTATGATCGCCGGACCTTCTTCCAGCGGAAAGACTTCGTTTTCTCACAGACTTTCCATTCAGCTGCGTACTTTGGGCCTGAATCCCCATCCCATTGCGCTGGATAATTATTTTAAGGACAGAGAGCATACTCCCAGAGATGAGCATGGCAATTACAACTTCGAATGTCTGGAAGCCATCGATACGGAGAAATTCAACGAGGATATGACAAGGCTCTTAAAGGGCGAAAGAGTGGAGTTACCCACCTTTAACTTTAAGACGGGAGCCAGAGAATATCTGGGAGACTTCAAACAGCTGGGACCGGAAGATATTCTGGTGCTGGAAGGAATCCACGGACTGAATGATAAGATGTCCTACAGCCTTCCGAGTGAAAGCAAGTACAAGATCTACATCAGTGCACTGACCAGTTTGAATATCGACGAGCATAACAGAATTCCCACTACGGATGTAAGACTCCTTCGCCGTATGGTAAGGGATGCGCGTACCAGAGGGGCCTCTGCCCAGCGTACCATCGGAATGTGGTATTCCGTAAGAAAGGGAGAAGAGGAGTATATTTTCCCCTTCCAGGAGAATGCGGATGCATTTTTCAACAGTGCTCTGATCTATGAACTGGCTGTGATCAAGCAGTATGCGGAGCCTCTGCTGTTTTCCATTACGCCGGATATGCCGGAGTATCTGGAAGCCAAGAGACTGTTGAAGTTTTTGGAATACTTCCTTGGGGTCAGCACCGAGAATCTTCCCAACAACTCATTAGTCAGAGAGTTTGTGGGCGGCAGCGTATTCCCGGTATAAATCGCAAAAAAGTATAGTAGGATCAGATTTTTGTAGTATAATATAACAGTTGTGAAAAAGCGTGCGGATAAAAGCGGAACAGGATTTCGCTTTTATCCTCATGTTTTGAAAGGATAGTGTTTCAGCTTAGGAAAAGGATAAGTCGGACAGGTGATCGCGGCTCTTATGAGACGAGGAAAGTCCGGGCTTCACAGGGCAGGATGCCGGATAACGTCCGGTGGAGGCGACTCCCAGACCAGTGCAACAGAAAAAAACCGCCGCGCAAGTGGTAAGGGTGGAAAGGCAGTGTAAGAGACTACCGCCCGTGCGGTAACGGACGGGGCAGATGTAAACTCCATTCGAAGCAAGACCAAACAGAAAGCTATGCAGTTGCCCGCTGCGCTTTCAGGTAGGTCGCTTGAGCCTGTCGGTAACGGCAGGCCTAGACAGATGATCACCCACGACAGAACCCGGCTTATCGTCCGGCTTATCCTTTTCGGAAGCTGCAAAGCTACATTTTTATTGCTATTGTTGTTATTGTTATTGTTATTCTTACAGGAGGTAATATTATGATGACTAAAATTGATATCGTATCCGGTTTTTTAGGTGCAGGGAAGACGACGCTGATCAAAAAACTGCTCAAAGAGGCATTAGGATCGGAGCAGGTGGTCCTCATCGAGAATGAGTTTGGCGAGATCGGTATTGACGGCGGCTTTTTAAAAGAAGCGGGCATCGAGATCACAGAGATGAATTCCGGATGTATCTGCTGCTCACTGGTTGGTGATTTCGGAACGGCTCTTCGGGATGTGCTTTCCCAGTATCATCCTGACAGAATCCTCATCGAGCCCTCCGGCGTTGGAAAACTTTCGGATGTAATGCGTGCGGTAGAAGGTGCTACGGCATCGGAAGGTGTACACCTTAACAGCGCTGTTGCGGTGGTAGATGCGAAGAAATGCAAGACTTATCTGAAGAACTTCGGAGAGTTTTTCGAGAATCAGATCGAGCATGCAGGCACTATTATTTTAAGCCGTACCGGTGAAATGAGTGAGGAAAAGATCGACCAGTGTATCGCACTGATCCGGGAGCATAACGAGAAGGCACAGATCATCACCACACCCTGGGATCAGTTAGAGGGCGTGAAGATCCTGGAAGCCATTGAAAATGCAAAGGATCTGGAAGCAGAGCTGATGGCAGAAGTGATGGCCATGAAGGAAGAGCACCATCACCATCATCATCACGACCATGATCACGACGAGCATGACCATGAACATCACCATGATGAGCACGATCACGAGCATCACCATGACCATGACGAGCATGATCACGAACATCATCATCATGACCATGACGAGCACGATCACGAGCATCATCATCATGACCATGACGATCACGATCATGAGCATCATCACCACGACCATGATCATGAGGGTCATGAACACCACTATGATGAAAACGGAGTCTGCAGCTGCGGACATCATCATCACCATCATGACGCAGATGAAGTGTTTACCAGCTGGGGTATGGAGACACCGGACAAATATACAAAAGAAGAGATCGAAGGCATCTTAAAGAAGCTGGATGATCAGAGTACCTACGGATTCGTGCTTCGCTGCAAGGGTATGCTTGCGGCAGAGGACGGCAGCTTTATCCACTTTGATTATGTTCCTGAGGAATCCGAGGTGCGAAGCGGCAGCTCCGAGGTGACCGGTAAGATCTGTGTCATCGGTTCCGAGCTGAAGGAAGATAAGCTGAAGGAATTGTTTGCAAAATGAGGGAACTGCCTGTTTTATGAGGATCAGCAAAGGAGAATAGGAAAAAAAATGCCAATACCTGTATATATGATCAACGGTTTTCTGGACAGCGGAAAGACAATGTTCATTGAATATACCGTTTCACAGCCCTATTTTCAAACCAAAGGCACCACGCTGCTTTTGGTCTGCGAAGAAGGAGAAAATGAATATGATCCCGCACTTTTGAAAAAGTGCAGGGTAGCGATGGAAGTGATCGAGGATGAGGAGGATTTCAATTCCAAGAACCTGATCGAACTTGAGAAAAAACACAGACCGGAGCGTATCATTGTAGAGTTTAACGGAATGTGGAACAGTAAGAACATCAAGTTCCCCTGGCATTGGAAGCTGGAACAGCAGATCACCCTTATCGACGGATCTACTTTTTCCACCTATTTTACCAACATGAAATCTCTTTTGGCGGAGCATCTTCGTAAATCCGAGATGATCATGATGAACCGTTGCGACAGTATCATGGACAAGATCCCCACGTATAAGCGCAATATCAAGGCCATCAACCAGCAGGCTGAGATCATTTTCGAGGACAAAAACGGAGAGGTCAATGTGACGCTGGAAGAAGATCTGCCCTATGATGTAAGTGCGGATCACATCGAGCTTTCCGATATGGCTTACGGTGTTTGGTATATCGACGTGCTGGATAATGCGCCGCGCTATGTGGGAAAAGAGGTATCCTTTATAGCCCAGGTGATGCGCCCGAAGGAGTTCCCGAAGGGCTACTTTGTACCGGGACGTATGGCAATGACCTGCTGTGCGGATGATATGGCATTTCTTGGTTATGCCTGCAGGTATGACAAAGAAGATTCCCTGAAAGAGGGAGCGTGGATCAAGATCACGGCAAAGGTTACCATCGCATTTTTCGAAGGGTACGGAAAAGAAGGTCCTGTTCTGGAATGTGTTTCCGTAGAGGAGACGAAAGAGCCCAAAGATCCTGTGATCAGTTTTGTATAAAAGGAGACAGATGTTTTGCGTAAGGATACAGAAGTTGTAGAAGCTGCTGACGAAGCAGAAGATGCAGCCAAAAACAAAAAAGCTAAGAATGACAGACAGAAACAGAAGAAAAAGCAGCAGGAATGGGAAGAACAGCAGGAAGAAGAATTCTCCTTAAAAAAAGAGATTGTCAGCTGGCTGTACACCATTTCCGCAGCTGTGATCATCGCTTTTTTGATCAATCATTTTATCATAGTCAATGCCAATGTGCCTACGGGCTCCATGGAAAACACCATTATGCCCGGCAACAGGGTGGTTGGGTTCAGATTAGCGTATCTGGGCGACGGGCCCAAGCGCGGCGACATCATTATGTTCCGCTATCCCGTGGATGAAAGCGAGATCTTTATCAAAAGAGTCATCGGTCTTCCCGGTGAAACCATTTCGATTGAAAAAGGAAAGGTTTATATTGACGGATCGGATACCCCTTTGAAGGAAGAGTATCTGAAAGAAGACTGGATCGTGGCAAATGACGGTCTTACGCTGCAGATCCCCGAGGACTGCTATTTCTGCATGGGAGATAACAGAAACAGCTCCGCAGACAGCAGATACTGGGCGGGAGAAGCGGTGGCCGCAGGAAAAGCGGCAAGCTATGAAGATGCGGTAAAGCAGAAATACTGTTATGTGCAAAGAAAAAAAATATTAGGGAAGGCGATCTTCCGGTATTATCCGAAGCCGACTACCTTCCCCGCTGTGGAATATTAGCATGTGCTAACTATGCAGATCAATACTCGTTATATTTTCCTTCGCAGTATTTGCATCTGTAAATTCCTTTTTTCTCATCCGACAATACGAAGATATGCGGAAGCCCCTGTTCAATGGAAGTGATGCAACGGGGGTTTTTGCATTTGATCACGTTCTTGATCTCCTTGGGAAGGATCAGGTCTTCTTTGTGCATGATCTCACCGGCCTCGATGACGTTCACCGTGATCTTCCGATCCAGAAACGCAAGTACATCCAGATTGATGGAGCCTACGGGACATTCCACCTTCAGGATGTCTTTTTTTCCCATCTTGTTGCTGCGGGCATTCTTGATGATGGCTACCTGCGCATCTGTCTTATCCAGCTCCAGCAAATGATAAATGGTAAGGCTTTTACCGGCTTTGATATGATCCAGTACGTAGCCTTCTTCTATTTTTCCTACATTCAGCATGTTGTTACCTCCGGCTAACTATATATCTTCAGGCACGCGGCCTGCTTTGTTACGTTTCGTGTGTTTGCAAGTGCTGTTACACCAGATCCAGAAGAGTCAGGATCAGGGCCATGCGGACATAGACGCCGTATTGTACCTGCTTGAAATAAACAGCTCTCGGATCCTTGTCCACTTCTACGGCAATCTCGTTTACTCTGGGCAGGGGATGCAGTACCAGCATGTCTTCTCTTGCCAGATCCAGCTTGGCCTGATCGAGAATGTAAAAGTCTTTCAGACGGATGTAGTCTTCTTCGTTGAAGAAGCGTTCTCTTTGTACCCTTGTCATATACAGGATATCCAGATCGCCGATGGAATCCTCCAGACGGATCACTTCTTCGAAGGGAATCTGTTTTTCCTTCAACATATCGATGATATAATCCGGGATCCGGAGCTCCTCCGGGGAGATGAATACAAACCGGATACCGTCATAGCGGGAAAGCGCGTTGATCAGGGAATGCACCGTGCGGCCGAATTTCAGATCGCCGCAAAGACCGATGGTGAACTGATCCAGTCTGCCCTTTAAAGAACGGATGGTCAGCATGTCCGTCAGCGTCTGTGTGGGGTGCTGGTGCCCGCCGTCACCTGCATTGATCACGGGAATACCGGAATGGGTAGCAGCCACTGTGGCTGCACCTTCCTTGGGATGACGTATGGCACAGATATCGGCAAAGCAGGAGATCACCCGGATGGTGTCTGCCACGCTTTCTCCTTTTGATGCGGAGGAAGAGTTTGCATCGGAAAAGCCGATGACGGAGCCGCCCAGGTTTAACATGGCGCTTTCGAAGCTCAGACGTGTTCTGGTGCTGGGCTCATAGAAACAGGTTGCTAACTTTTTTCCTTCGCATTTGTGAGCATAGTTTTGGGGATTTTTCTCAATATCGGATGCCAGCGTAAACAAACGGTCCAGTTCCTCTACGGAAAAATCCAATGGATTGATCAGATGTCGCATAATGATTCCTTTCTTTCTATAGTTACTTTGGCCTGCTTATGCTGCGGCCTTAAAAAAACCGGAGAAATAATTCTCCGGTTTTTTGATCATTGATAAGAGAGAAGAGAAGAAACTTCCTTTCTCTTCGGTGCTGCTACGTCTTCGGTAGCATATCCAATAGGGATGAGACAAACAAGCTCGCGATCCTCGGGGATCTGCAACAGATCACTGATCACGGGTCTGTCAAAAATACCCATGATCACGGTTCCGAGACCGTGAGAATAAGCGGAAAGGCAAAATGTCTGGGATGCAACACCTGCATCATACATCTGCCAGCCGTCGCCGCGATCGGTGGAATAGGAACCGTCCCGCTCAAATCCGGAGCGGTTTTTGATAACGGTAACTGCGATCAGCATAGGCGCCTGCTCAATGATCTTTCCGTTGGGAGGGAAAGTGGAAAAGCCCTCCTGTGCGATCTTCTGTTTCAGATCACCTTCCACTGCAATATAACGGGTAATCTGCGTATGCTTCCAACTGGGAGCGTAGGATGCTTCCTCTACGATTTCTTCCAGCAGCGCGTGATCAACAGGATCACTTTTAAAGCTGCGGATGCTTCTTCGTCCCATAATGCATTCTTTTGCTGTCATAAAGCCCTCCTCTCGTGATACCCCATGTGTGTCCTTTTGTTTCTAAGATGATAGTTTATCATAGGTTCTTTGATTTGAAAAGACAGTTTTTTTCTTTATTTTAGTGATTATTTGTGAATTATTTGATATAATGTTAGGCGGGTCTTTTACAGGGAAAAGACACACTGAAGACAGGAGGTAGCATCATGGAATTTCGTGAACGGAAGAGGATCTTGTTCTTTGGCCTGCCGTGGACATTCACGGTCTATACCATCGGTGAGGAAATGCTGAACATTAAAAGAGGCTTTCTGAAAACCGTGGAAGATGACTGCTATATGTACAAGATCACGGATGTGAAGCTGGAGACGACACTGCTGGAGAAAATGTGCGGCGTTGCCACCATTATCTGCTACGCAGGTGATGTGACGAATCCTACGATTGAACTTGTGCATGTGAAAAATGCAAAAGCCATCAAGGATTTCATCTTGAAAACATCCGAAGAGCAGAGGCTGAAACGCAGAACACTGAATACCTACAACCTTAACAGCGGCGATACTGACGACATTGACGATGTGGATATGTAGGAGCAGCCGGATGTACGGATGCACCGGTCAAAACATGGAAATTTTTAGAAAAATAATAATACTGTAAGGAGAAAACAATGGAACAATTCAGACCTTTCGTAGACAAAATGCCGGATTTCTTTAAGCCCTGGGGTGAGGAGATCCTGCTTCGTTATTTTGATTTTGAAGGGACGACGGACAGAACCACATTCTGGCATGTGGTATTGATCAACTTTATCATTTCCGCGGTTTTGGGTGCTCTTTGCAAAGTGCCTATTATAGGAATCATTTGCGGCATCGTAGTTGCTCTGTATTCTGTGGCAGTCCTGATCCCCGGCATTGCTATGTCCATCCGCAGACTGAATGATATCGGAAAGAGCTGGCCTTATATTTTCTTTTATTTTATTCCCTGTGTAGGATGGATCATCATGCTGGTATTCTTCCTGCAGCCTTCTGCAGGTGGCAACTATCAATAAAAAGGCAGTAGGAAAGCGATGACGGAAAAAGAATTCCGGGAATATCAGGAAGGTTTGCTAAAGCTTGGGAGAGTGCCCGGGCTTGAGGCTACGCGAGAGCTTTGCAGGCGGGTAGGAGATCCGCAAAAGGACCTTCGCTTCATTCATGTGGCGGGGACCAATGGCAAAGGATCGGTATGTGCTTATCTGGAGAGTGTGCTTCTGGCAGCGGGTTTTCCCGTGGGCCGGTACAGTTCTCCCACCATCACGGACTACAGAGAGCGCTTCCTTTGCAAGGGCAAAATGATCGCCAGATCGCTTCTGTATGAACTGACTGAGCAGGTAAAAGAAGCAGCGGAAGGGATGGAGAAAGAGGGTCTTTCCCATCCCACTGCTTTTGAATGCGAAACGGTGGTCGGCTTTTTATTCTGGAAAAAGAAAAAATGTGACCCGGTGATCTTAGAGTGCGGTATGGGAGGACTTTTGGATGCTACCAACGTGATCCCGCCGCCGCTTCTTACGATCCTGACCTCCATCGGCATGGATCATGAAGCCTTTTTGGGAGATACGATTGAGCAGATCACTTCCCAAAAGTGCGGTATCATCAAAGAGGGAAGCCTTGTAGTCAGTGCAAAGCAGGATCCTTCGGCTGAAAAAGTGATCCGGGATACCTGCAGGAAAAAGAATGTAAAACTTACGGTTTGCGATCCGGACCGGATTTCTGATATCCGGTATGGTCTGCAAAAACAGTCTTTTCGTTTGGAAAAGAAACGATATGAGATCCGTCTTGCAGGAATCTGTCAGATTGAAAATGCCCATCTGGCTCTGGAAGCGGTGAAAACGCTGCAATCTCTGGGGCTGCAGTGGCAGCGCCTTACGGATGAGGCGGTATCGGAGGGCCTGAAAAACACCCGTTGGCCGGGAAGATTTCAGGTGATCGCCGGGAGGCCTATGATGGTGCTGGACGGTGCCCACAATCCTCCGGCGGCACAAAAACTGGCGGCATCACTGCAGCAGTATTTTACGGGAAAACGACTGGTGTTTGCCATGGGCGTTTTCAGGGATAAAGATGTGGACGGGATCATGCAGGCTACGGCCCATTTGGCCGCCCAGATCGTAACCTTCCGTCTGCCGGATACCGAAAGAAGCCTGGATGCGTTGTCTTTGGCGCAAAAGGCAGCGGAATATAATCCCAATGTAACAAGTGCGGATTCCTTAAAGGAAGCGGTGGAACTGGGAAGACTTCTTGCGGGGGAAGACGGAGTGCTTGTGATATTCGGGTCGCTTTCCATGATCGGAGAGCTTCTCGGAAACATAGAAGTTTACAACAGGAAACAAAAATCCCGGAACAGGGGATGACAGGATAGGAATAAGTCATGGTAGATCAGAAAAAAGCAGCCGAAGCGATAAAAATGTTGTTAGAGGCAGTTGGAGAAGATACAAACAGAGAAGGGCTTAGGGATACACCTGCCCGGATCGCAAGGATGTATGAAGAAGTCCTTTCGGGTATGGAGGAGGATCCCGGGGAGCATTTGAAAAAAAGCTTTACCGCGGAAGGCTCCGGCATCGTGCTGGAGAAGGACATCACCTTTTATTCTCTGTGCGAGCATCATCTGATGCCCTTTTTCGGGAAGGCCCATGTGGCATATATTCCCAACGGAAAGGTGGTTGGTCTTTCCAAACTGGCCAGATGCGTGGAAGTATACGCGAGAAGACTGCAGCTGCAGGAGCGCATGACGGATCAGATCGCAGATGCCCTGATGCGAGAACTTGACTGCAAAGGCGTGTGCGTGATGACGGAAGCGGAGCATACCTGCATGACCATGCGCGGTGTGAAAAAACCCGGCAGCAGGACGGTGAACATCGCTGTCAGAGGCGCTTTTGAGGAGGATCAGAAGCTGACGGATCACTTTTTTGCCATGCTGGGAGCCGGTAAGGCCACGCCCTGATCATGCGGCTTTGCGGACATCGTATGATCTGCAGCGGACAGGGAAACATAAGAATGGGAAGGGGACTATGGAACGGTTACAGAGTATTTTGGAAAACGGAATGTATGGCTTTTATGTGACGCTCAATGAGACAGCGGAAAAAGACCGGATCTTTTGCAAGCATGATCCGGTGCATTTTCTGGATGTGGCAAGGATTGGGCAGATCATAAATCTGCAGGAAAATTTCGGGCTGACGCAGGAGATGATCTATGCGGCAGCTCTTTTACATGATATCGGAAGATGGCAGCAGTACGAAACGGGAGAGGATCATGCGGCGGCCGGGGCAAGGCTGGCAAAGGAGATTCTGGAGCAATGCGGATTTCTCCCCGATGAGACGGAGCAAATCTGCGGTGCCATTGCTTCCCACAGAGACAGCAGCGTTAAGGAGGAAAAAAACCTTCGGGGACTTTTGTACCGCGCTGACAAACTCAGCCGGCCCTGCTTTCTGTGCAAGGCAGAGCAGGAGTGCGACTGGAAGGAAGGAAAGAAAAATCTGCAACTGAACTATTAGCGGTTGCTAACTTTTTGCACAGAGCAGATCCGGCTCTGCTGCACCGGAATGATCCATGTGGAGGATGAATAAAGGGAAAATGAGAATAGGAAATAAAGAGTTTAATACAAAAACAGACGTTTATATCATGGGGATTTTGAATGTGACGCCGGATTCTTTTTCCGACGGCGGCTTGCATATGAAGATGGATGATGCAATGCTTGCGACGGAGCGCATGATCAAAGAAGGTGCCGCCATCATAGATGTGGGCGGCGAGTCCACCAGACCTGGTTATCAGAAAGTGACCATTCAGGAGGAGATCGACAGGGTTGCCCCTGTGATCGAGAAGATCAGACATAACTGGGACATTCCCATTTCGCTGGACACCTATAAACCGGCGGTGGCAAAGGAAGGGATCGCCGCAGGTGCGGATCTGATCAATGATATCTGGGGACTAAAAGCAGAAGGAGACATGGCATCTCTCATCGCAGAGGCCGGCCTTCCCTGCGTACTGATGCACAATCGGAGAGAAGAATACAAAAAAGACTTTTTAACGGAGTTCATGGAGGATCTGCAGGAAAGCCTGGATCTTGCAAAAAAGGCAGGTATCCCTAAAGAGAAGATCATTTTAGATCCCGGTATCGGCTTTGCCAAGGACGCGGCCGGCAGCAGGAAAGTTACCGGGCATCTGGAAATGATGCAGGATTTAGGGTGTCCTGTTTTGTATGCGGCGTCCCGTAAATCCATGATCGGCAATACCCTGGATCTTCCCACGGATCAGAGGCTGGAAGGAACACTGGCAACTACGGCTGTTGCTGTTTTGAAGGGAGCGTCTTTTGTAAGAGTGCATGATGTAAAGGAAAACCTGAGGGCAGCAAAAATGGCTCTTGCCATCCGTGAGGAAGTATAAGGCGCAGGAGGAGAAGGAAAATGGCAGAAAGTGCAGACAGGATCTGTATCCGTGGCGTGACTTTTTTTGCCCATCACGGAGTATATGAAGAAGAACAAAAACAGGGGCAGGAATTCGTGCTGGATGCGGTGCTTTATACGGATCTGGAAAAAGCCGGAGAGAGTGACAGACTGGAGGACACAACAGACTACGGTGCGGTGGCTCTTTTTATGGTGGATTTTTTGCAAAAGAATACATACCGGCTGTTGGAGGCGGCGTCTTTGCAGGTGCTGCGGGCAACGCTTTTGGCCTTCCCCGGGATCAGCAGGATCGATCTTGTGCTGGGAAAACCACAGGCACCCATCCCTCTTTCTTTTCAGACCGTGGAAGTTCACACCTCCCTTGCGTGGCATACGGCTTATATCGGTCTGGGGGCCAATCTGGGAGACAAACAAAGCACTCTTGAAAACGCCATCGAAAAGATCGGCTCCCATCCCCTGACAGGAGAAAAGCGGGTATCCGGCCTGATCTGTACGAAACCCTATGGCGGGGTGGAGCAGGACGATTTTTTAAACGGTGTGATGCAGATCAAAACCCTGCTGAGCCCGGAGGCCCTTCTTTCTTTTTTACAATCATTGGAAAAAGAAGCCCACAGAGAAAAAACATTTCGCTGGGGGCCGAGAACACTGGATCTGGATATTTTGTTTTATGATGATGCGGTGATCAGTAAGCCGGAGCTTACGATTCCCCACGCGGATCTGCAAAACAGAAGCTTTGTGCTGGATCCTTTGTATGAGCTGGCGCCCTTCCTTTGTCATCCGGTTCTGCATAAAACGGTGGAGCAGATGCGAAGGGAGCTTTCCGAAAAAGAGAATTGATCATTTCAGGTTTTTCATGGCAACGGCCTTGGCATCGTCAAAAGTGCTGACAGCCACCGATCCCAAAGGGCACATGTACTGGGGCATGGCAGTCTTAAAGTTCTGGAAAAAGACATAGCCGCCGGCAATATTGATATTGGTGTAGACACCGGGGGAAACAAGCTGGCGCTGGCTGCCGTCGATGCGTGACATATACAGTCCCGGATCATCCTGGGAATTAACCTGATAGTAGATATATCCTTCCGATAAGTTGAAGCAGTCTACCCGCTGATCACTGATCACGGTGGTGTGACCGTCGGCAAGATCCAGACGGCAGAGGCTGTAATCGGCAGAAGGATCCAGATAATAGACGCTGCCTCCGTAGTATACAGGGAACCAGAAGGAGCCCTGGGACAGAAGCTGGGAGTTATCGGTGGCCAGATCATAGCTGTAGAGGAAATGATCTCTTTCGGTACCGTTGTAATAGAGTCGCTCTCCGTCGCTGCTGGAAGGGTTCAGCAGATAATCCGTCAACATCTTCGGATCTTTTTTGGAAGTGGTGATGCTGTGGAGGCAAAGGGTCATCTGCCCGTCCACGGCCTTTGTGTAATACACCTTATTACCGATAAGATTTACTCTGTCACAGTCGGACTTGTCCAGACACAGTACGTGGTTTCCCGTCAGGTCGCTGCGGTACAATCCGGATACATGGACCACAAATCCCAAAGAAGATGCGGCAGAGGAGTTTTTCTGATAATAGTACAGATAATTGCCGGCGCTGTTGATATAACCAACGGCAGCGTCGCTGAGTTTTTTGATATCCGTAAAATCCGGATTCATTTTATATAAAGTGCCTTCATCGTAGGGATTGGCAAAATAAATGGCATCCGCTGTTTCGCAAAAGTAGCCGCCGTTATTCAGGTTCCCTGCGGTGTTGCCGAGGGTTCCTTCCGGATTTTGTTTGATATCCGCATTCCGACGGATGGCGAAAAATCCCATCACACCGATCAGAAGAAGGATCACGAGTAAGAACGGGATCATTTTTTTATTCATGGCAGAGCCCTCCTTTTTTACCTGCTTTTATTGTAGCACAACCGCTTTTAAAAGGAAACAGACAAGCGGCGGCAGGGTTGCAAGGGGGTACAAAGAATCGTATAATTGGAACATAAAACGATAAAGGAAAAAGAAAATTCATGGCAGAGAATCAATCGGAACTTTTGCAGTATCGGGATCAGCTCGATGAGATCGATCAAAAGATCGTGGATCTGTATAAGCAGCGTATGTCGGTATGCGAGAAAGTAGCTGACTACAAGATCAAAAGCGGAAAAAAGATATTTGATAAGCAGCGGGAAGAAGAAAAGATCAGAACCCTTTCCCGTCTGGCGGAAGATGATTTTAACAGACACGGGATCGGAGAGCTGTTCGAGCAGATCATGTGCACCAGCAGAAAGCTGCAGTATAAGCGGCTGGAAGAAGCGGGCTTTTCCGGGAATCCGCCCTTTATCGGAGTAAAAGACCTTAGCAAAGGCCCCGTACGGGTGGTTTATCAGGGAGCACAGGGGTCTTACTCTGAAGCAGCAACGAAGGCATTCTTTTCGGAAGAAGCCAACGTCTTTTGTGTGGAGACCTTTCGGGACGCCATGGGAGCCATTGAGGAAGGAAGCGCTGAGTATGCGGTGCTTCCCATCGAAAACTCCACGGCAGGCACCGTCAGTGAGATCTACGATCTTTTGGCAGAATTCGAAAATTATATCGTGGGGGAACAGATCATGCCCATCGAGCATTGTCTTCTGGGACTTCCGGGGGCGGACCTTGGCAGCATCAAAAGGGTGTACGCCCATCCCCAGGCCCTGATGCAGAGTGAGCGCTTTCTGGAAAGCTACGGCTATGAACAGATCGGTATGAAAAATAATGCTTTTGCGGCAGCGAAGGTAAAGCAGGACGGGGATCCGGAAAAAGCGGCGGTGGCCAGTGAATATGCAGCCGGGGTTTACGGACTGGAGATCCTGAAAAAGGGCATCAATCAGTCGGATACCAACTCCACCCGCTTTATCATTGTTACGAACCGGAAGATCTACAAAGAAGATGCGGAAAAGATCAGTATCTGTTTTGAACTGCCCCACAGAAGCGGATCTTTGTACCGCATGCTGTCCCATTTTATTTACAATGATCTGAACATGACCAGAATCGAATCTAGACCCATTCCCGACAGAGACTGGGAATACCGGTTCTTTTTGGATTTTGAAGGGAATCTGGCTCAGGGAGCGGTACGCAATGCCCTTAGGGGACTGCGGGAAGAAGCCAGATATCTGCGTGTTTTGGGGAACTATTAAAAAAGTATAGACAAATGGGGGAAAGCGCATGGCATACAAAACATTTGCAGCCATTGATGTAGGTTCATATGAGCTGGCCATGAAGATATTCGAAGTATCGGGAAAGACCGGCTTAAAAGAGATCGACCATGTGATGCAGAGAGTGGAACTGGGAACTGATACCTACAATCAGGGAAAGATCTCCATGAAGCGGGTGGACGAACTGTGCGAGGTCCTATCCGGGTTCCGGGGTATTATGAAAGCATATCATGTGGATGCTTACAAGGCCTACGGTACCAGCGCCATCAGAGAGACAGAGAATGCTGCCGTGATCCTGGATATGATCCGTTCGCGAACGGGGATCGAGGTGGCACAGATCAGTAACTCCGAGCAGCGCTTTTTGGATTATAAAGCCATTGCATCCAAGGGAGAGCTTTTTGAGCGGGTCATCGGAAAAGGAACCGCCATTGTGGACGTGGGAGGCGGAAGTACCCAGATCTCCCTGTTTGACAAGGATAAGCTGGTGGCTACCCAAAACCTTCGCCTGGGTCTTTTGCGTTTGCGGGAGAGGATCCTTTCCATGCATATCCGCCACAGCGGCTATGAACCGCTGATCAAGGAGCAGGTGGACAACCAGATGGAAGTCATGCGAAGGCTGTTTCTTTCGGAGCGGAAGATCGACAACATCATCCTGGTGGATGATTATCTTTCGGCAGTGATGCAGCGGGAAGATCTGGGATTTGATAACCCCGGCTTTTTGTCGGGAAAAGAATGTCGGCGCTTTTTGGAAAAGATCCGGACAAGGAACCGTACCCAGATCGCAAAATACATCGGCATCAGCGAGGAAAAGGCGTTCCTTCTTTATATCAGCTGTGAGATGGTCTGCCGGATCATGGAACTTCTGGGAAGCAAGATGCTCTGGGCTCCGGGTGTGAGCCTGTGCGACGGAATCGGATATGAATATGCGGAGCAGAATAAAATGATCCGCTTTGACCATGATTTCGAAAAGGACATTCTGGCCTGCGCCGACAACATCGGAAGACGGTTTTTAAGTAACGTACCCCGGGCGGCGTTGATGGAACAGATCGCACTGGAGATTTTTGATCATACCAAAAAGATCCACGGTCTGAAGAACAGAGAACGGCTTCTTTTGCAGCTGGCGGCCAGACTGAATGACTGCGGAAAATATATCAGCATGTCCAATGTGGGCGAGTGTTCCCACAGCATCATCATGGCCAACGAGATCATCGGTCTGTCTCATATGGAACGGGAGATCGTAGCCAATGTTGTAAAATATAACCGGGTGGATTTCGAGTACGATGCACAGATGCGGGCCGGCACCGGGCTGGACAGTGAAGCTTACCTGAAAGTGGCGAAGCTTACTGCCATTCTAAAGGTTTCAAACGGACTGGTAAGAAGCTACAGGGAAAAATTCAATACCATAAAAGTTTCTTTGAAAGACAGAGAACTGATGATCCTGGTGGATACACCGGAGGATATGACACTTGAGCTGGGACTGCTGGGACCGAGAGCAGACTTTTTCGAAGAAATTTTTCATATCAGACCGGTAGTCAGACATAAGAGAACAGGCATGCCGCAAGTCTGATCAGGCGCGGCGGAAAGGCGGTTTACTGTGGCAGAGAGCAAAGAGAAAAAAAGTAAGCGTAAGCTAACAAATAAGACAAAAACACAGATTACGGATCTGACGGATCCTTCCCTTTACACAAACCGTGAATTGTCATGGCTGATGTTTGATAACAGGATCCTGGGAGAAGCGAGGGATAAAAAGATTCCCCTGTTTGAACGACTGAAGTTTTTAAGCATTACGGCATCCAACCTGGATGAATTCTTTATGGTGCGTGTGGCTTCCTTAAAGGATATGGAGGAAGCGGGGGTAAGGAAAAGAGACATTGCCGGCCTGACACCTTCCGGGCAGCTGGAGGGGATCTACCGGGCTACCCATGAGCTGGTTTCCCTGCAATACTCCACCTATAACAGGTCGCTGATCCCCCAGCTTGAGAGCAGCGGACTGCACATTGTGGGACATCATGAAGTACTGACAAAGGAGCAGAGCGAGTACCTGAGCCGGTATTTCGATGATAATATCTATCCGGTACTGACGCCCATGGCAGTGGATTCTTCCAGACCGTTTCCGCTGATCCGGAACAAGACTCTGAATCTGGCGGCGCTGCTTAAGAAAAAGAACGGTTCCGGTGAGGACGTGGAATTTGCCACGGTGCAGGTTCCTTCCGTGCTGCCACGTTTTGTGGAATTGCCCGGCCAGCTGTTTGAGGATGACTGCAAGTGTCATCTGATCCTGTTAGAGCAGATCATTGAGCTGAACATTGACAAGCTGTTCCTCAACTATGATGTGATCTGTGCACATCCTTACCGTGTTATGAGAAATGCGGATCTTCTCATTGATGAGGACGAGGCTGCGGATCTTCTGGCGGAGATTGAAAAGCAGCTGAAACAGCGGCAGAGAGGAAATGCCATCCGTCTGGAAGTGGAGGACGGCATTCACAAAAAACTCCTTCGTTTCCTAAAAGAGGAACTGGAGCTGAACGAAAATGATATTTACTATATCAATGGTCCTTTGGATCTGACTTTCCTGATGAAGATGTATTCACTGCCGGGATTTGACGATCTGAAGGCGCCTACCTACAAGCCCCAGAACGTGCCGGAGCTGCCGGCGGGATGTGATCTGTTTGAACAGATCAGAGAGCGGGATATTTTGCTGCACCATCCCTACCAGACCTTTGAGCCGGTGGTTTCCTTTATCCAGCAGGCGGCTGTTGATCCCCAGGTACTGGCCATCAAACAGACCCTGTACCGGGTCAGCGGTAATTCTCCCATTATCCGGGCCCTGGCTCAGGCGGCGGAAAACGGCAAGCAGGTAACGGTTCTGGTGGAACTGAAGGCCAGATTTGATGAAGAGAACAACATCGTCTGGGCAAAAATGCTGGAGCAGGCGGGATGCCACGTTATATACGGTCTGGTGGGTCTTAAGACCCATTCCAAGATCACGTTGGTAGTCAGAAGAGAAGATGACGGTATCCGCAGATATGTACATCTGGGAACCGGTAACTATAACGATGCCACGGCAAAACTTTACACGGACCTGGGACTTTTGACCTGCCGGGATGCCATCGGAGAGGATGCCACCGCTGTCTTTAACATGCTCTCCGGTTATTCGGAGCCTAAGAACTGGAATAAGCTTTCTCTGGCGCCTCTTTGGCTGAAGGACAGATTTTTGCAGCTTATTCACCGGGAAACGGATTATGCAAAGAGCGGAAATCATGCACGGATCGTGGCCAAGATGAATTCTCTTTGCGACAGGGATATTATCGAAGCACTTTATGAAGCCAGCATGGCCGGTGTGAAGATCGATCTGATCGTCCGGGGGATCTGCTGTCTGAAGGTGGGGATTCCGGGAATCAGCGAGAATATTACGGTGCGGTCCATCGTGGGCAATTTCCTGGAGCATGCCCGGATCTTCTATTTTGAAAATAACGGTACGCCGCAGATCTTCCTGGCCAGTGCGGACTGGATGCCCAGGAATCTGGAGCGAAGAGTGGAGATCCTTTTCCCCATTGAAGAGGAAGATTTGAAGGAACAGGTGATCCATATCTTGCAGGTACAGCTTTCCGATACGCTAAAGGCACATCTGTTAACGCCGGAGGATACCTACGAGAAGATCGACAGGCGCGGCAAGGCGCTAGTCTGTGCCCAGGATACCTTCTGTGAGGAGGCAATCCGGACGTCGAAGGAAATGGCAAAAGCCCAGAGTACTCAGCAGACAAGAGTTTTCATACCGGAAACTCCAAGGTAAAGCCGGCAGATCCGGCAGAGAGGCGGAAGAAGCAAAATGATAAAAATGATCGCAACGGATCTGGACGGTACTCTGGTAAAGGAGTCCTCCCCGGAGATCACACAGGAACAGGCGGAGCTTTTCAGGGCTCTGGCTGACAGAGGCGTGGTCGTTACCGTGGCAAGCGGAAGGCAGTATGGCAGCGTTCGGAAGGTGTTCGCGCCCGTTGACAGGCCCCTTTGTTATATTGCGGAAAACGGCGCCCACATTTTAAAAGGCGGGCAGACCATCCATCAGGTGGCCATCCCGAGAAATTACGTGGAAGCGATCATGGAGGATCTTCGCAGGTATTACCCCATGGATGCTCATGTTTGCGCCTCTACAACAAAAGGATGTTTTGTGGAAAGTAAAAATGAAGATTTTATCCGGCTTCTGCGGGAGGGATACCGGAATGATGTGACGGTGGTGGATGATATCTTAGCCGAGCCTCTTGAGATCGTAAAGATCGCCGTTTACAAAAAAGGCTCCATTCGGGAAGTGGGAGAACGAGAGATGATCCCGAAGTGGAAGGACCTTGTGAAGGCTACCATGGGAGGCGAAGACTGGGTAGATTTTATGGATGCATCCGTAGATAAAGGAAACGGTCTTATGTTTTTGACAAAGCATTTGGGAATCAGCCCCGAAGAAGTGGTAGCTTTCGGAGATAACGGTAACGATATAGGGCTGATGCAGGCAGCGGGAGAGAGCTTTGCCGTGGGCAATGCGGTGGAAAGCGTAAAAAGAGCCGCCAAGTATGTGTGTCCCCCATACTGGGAAAACGGCGTGGCAGGAGTGCTTCGCAGGCTTTTGGAAAATGATCTGAAGATTTGAAAGGAGAAAAGATATGCCGGAATTTGATGATGCGGTGTTAGACGCTTTTTTGGAGCAGCAGCTTAATCTCTATCCCGAGAAAGTAGCACAGACAAGGGAAGAAGCAAGAGATTTTCTGGAAGAGAGCTTTGCAGTGGTGGTTTCTGGCAAGCAGGAGGTCCTGGATTACTTTGAGGAAGAAGGGATCGATGCAGGTGGAGCCGGCGTGGAGGATATCACCGAAGCGGATGAGGTTTTTGATGTGGGAGACGGAAGATATCTCATTGTCGAAGGCTGACTTAATTAAATATTAAGAAAAAACACAAGAAATAGCGTTGTTTCGTGATTGACTAGTCAAGATATTGTGCTATTATTGAAGTAACGGTTTTTTAGCAAGCCGAACCCGATAATAAAACAGATTTTGAAAGGAATGGTACGATCATGAAAAAACGCTTTTTGTGTGCTGTTCTCGGCGCGGTTTTGTGCCTGTCCCAGGTAATGCCCGTCATGGCTGATCAGCAAGCTGCGGAAACGGCAGAAAAACAGGAAGTTGCTACTGAGGCTGCCCCGGAAGAGGCAGAAAGTCAGGCAGCAGATGAAGCACAGGATAAGGAAGAGGCAGCGGCTCCGGAAAGCGAGGAGGTTGCAGAGGATAAGGAAGAGGCAGCAACCCCGGAAGACGGAGAGACTGCAGAGGATAAAGAAGAGGCTGCTGTTTCACAGGAGCAGGCAAAAGAGAGCGAGACCGCTGCAGAAGATGAGAAGGCAGAGGATGCTGAAGAAGAGCTTGATGCACAGGAAAATGCATCCATCTCCATCGTGGATATGCCCAAGTCTTTTGCATACGGAAAAGAAACCCATGTAACGATCCTTGTTGCTGAGAATACAGATGTGAACTACAGAATCTACCGGGCATCCGATTCTCCGGAGAATTTCATTTTCCAGGAGCGTCTGAAAGGAAAGCCGGCAGAAGATGAGATGAGCGATGCCAAGATCTCGGTACCCCTGAACTTCGCCAACGGCAATTACACAGTCGGCAAATATGTACTGATGATCTGGGAAGCCAGCAAAGGAAACGATACCTCCGATGCAGTGACCAAGGAATTCAAGATCCTGCGTTCCATCAATCCGGAGGACTGGAAGGGACAGAAAGAGGTTCCCGTATCCGATGCAAAGCTTGATCCCGCTTCCGTAGTATATACGGGAAATGACGTAGAGCCGAAGTTCACCATTACCGACAAGATTAACGGACAGACAGTTACACTGGTACAGGGCAGAGATTTCCGAGTTGAGTTTGTCAGCGGTGCTAACAAAAAAGAAATCGGAAGCTCCAAGGTAAAGATCTCCGGTATCAGCGACAATGATCATTATACCGGATCCGTGATCAAAGACATCCAGATCCAGCCCCGCAACCCCAAGCTGCCTACCGCTAAATGCATCAGCAACAAATCCATTGAGCTGACCTGGGATAAGGTTCCCGAAGCAACCGGGTATTCCGTTCGCAGAAAGGCCGACAACGGAGAGTTCTATCAGATTTATGATGCACAGGGCAATACCAATATCAGCTATGCGGATGACAAGGAGCTGGTACCGGGAAATGAGTATGAGTATCAGATCATCGCATATGCACCCGACAAAACCGAAAGTGGCAAGACCGTTTTCAGCAGCGGCTATACCGATGCAAATGGTAAAAAATACGGAACCAAGGTGATGCTTACCACCGCAGCACCCAAGATCGAGAGCGCTGTCAATGTAAAACCCACCAAGATTAAACTGAGCTGGAACAAGGTGGAAGGTGCAAAGGGCTACAACGTATATCAGATCAAAAAAGACGGTTCCCTGAAGGTGATCAAAGAGAAGCTGAAAAAGAATAACTACAATGTCGGCAAGCTGAAATGCGGAAAGGATTATAAGTTCATCGTAAAAGCTTACATCATGAGCAGTGATGGTAAGAACATGATCGAGTCCGCGGCATCCGCAGCAAAGAGCATCAAGGCAAGACCTGCTGCACCGAAGATGGTAGAGGTAAAATCCATTGCAGCCAACAAGATCAGCCTGAAGTGGAGAAGAGTAGACAGCGTTACCGGTTATATCGTTTACAGAAAGCCCACCGGAGAGGATGCTGACTGGAAGAAGATCAAAGAGATCAAAGGTGCCAAGAACGTAACCTTTACCGATGAGAAGGCAAAGACCGGAGTGAAATACTCCTATACCGTAGCATCCTACAAGAAGGTTAAGGGTAAAAAAGTGAAATCCCTGATGGAAGCCAAGGGATCCAAGGTGCTGGCAGCATGCGAAGGTCCTACCGTCACCACCGAGCAGAGAAGAGCAGATAAGGCTAACATCTACATTAAGAATGTAACGGGAGCAGACGGATATATTCTGTACAGAAAGGCCGGCGACGGCAAGTTCTCACAGATCGCAAAGATCAAACGTCAGGATGGTGAGTACACCATTTATGCGGATATGAAGGTAACCGTGGGAACCACCTACACCTATTACGCCATCGGCTACAGCGAGACAGACGATAAGACCGTCAAAGGTGCTAAGGGACCGGAAGCAACCCTGGTAATGAAGAACCTTACCGTGAAAAAATAATGCTTGCAAGAAGCAGAATAAAAATGATATAATCGAAGTACCAATATACAGAAAGGAGGGTCCATATGGATATCGCAGGATTATCGATGGATATGTATCAGACCGGCCTGATGAATAAAGTGGGCATCGCGGTTTTATCGAATCAACTGGACATGAATGAAACCTTAGGTCAGTCGATGGTTGCAATGATGGATCGCTCCATGATGGAGCAGTCAGTTGCCCCGCATATTGGTTCAAATTTCGACATGAGCGTGTAAGAAAAAAGAGCCTGTTTCTTCGGAAACAGGCTTTTTTAAGGCAAGAAAGCAAGTAAAAAAGAAAGAGGAAAGAAAAGAAATGATTCAAGCCAGTAATGTAACTTTGCGGATCGGGAAAAAAGCCCTGTTTGAGGACGTGAACATCAAATTCACAGAGGGAAACTGCTATGGACTGATCGGTGCCAACGGTGCCGGTAAGTCTACTTTTTTGAAGATTCTTTCAGGTGCTTTGGAGACCACGAAAGGAGAGGTGATCATCTCTCCCGGACAGAGACTTTCCGTTTTGGAACAGGATCACTTCAAATATGATGCCTATCAGGTCATGGACGTGGTGATCATGGGTAACCAGCGTCTTTATGAGATTATGAAAGAAAAGGAAGCCATCTATGCCAAGGAAGATTTTTCCGATGAGGACGGGATCCGCGCCAGTGAACTGGAAGCGGAATTCGCAGAGATGGACGGCTGGGATGCCGAGACCAATGCGGCACAGCTCTTAAACGGTCTGGGAATTTCCACGGAACTGCATTATTCGGATATGAACACCCTGGACGGTAACCAGAAGGTGAAGGTACTGCTGGCAAAGGCCCTGTTCGGTAATCCGGACATCCTGCTTTTGGACGAGCCTACCAACCATCTGGATCTGGATGCCATTGCCTGGCTGGAAGATTTTCTGATCGACTTTGAAAATACAGTCATTGTGGTATCCCATGACAGATACTTCCTGAACAAGGTCTGCACCCAGATCGCCGATATCGACTACGGTAAGATCCAGTTGTATGCCGGAAACTACGACTTCTGGTATGAATCCAGCCAGCTTCTGGTAAAGCAGATGAAGGAAGCCAACAAGAAGAAGGAAGAGAAGATCAAGGAGCTGCAGGAATTCATTTCCCGTTTCTCTGCCAACGCTTCCAAATCCAAGCAGGCTACTTCCAGAAAGCGTGCTCTGGAGAAGATCGAGCTGGATGAGATCAAGCCTTCCAGCAGAAAATATCCTTATATTGATTTCAGACCGGATCGTGAGATCGGAAACGAGGTACTGTTCGTAGAGAATCTTTCCAAGACCGTAAACGGAGAAAAGGTTCTTGACGGTATCACCTTCCATGTGGGAAGAGAAGATAAGATCGCATTTGTGGGCGGCAACGAGCTGGCCAAGACCACATTGTTCCAGATCCTGGTGGGAGAATTGGAGCCTGACGAGGGAACCGTAAAATGGGGCGTTACAACTTCCCAGGCATATTTCCCCAAGGATAATACCGCAGAGTTTGACAATGACCTTACCATTGCGGACTGGCTGATGGGCTACTCCCCGGTAAATGACGTAACCTATGTCAGAGGTTTTTTGGGAAGAATGCTCTTTGCCGGTGAAGACGGCGTGAAAAAAGTAAAGGTATTGTCCGGAGGTGAGAAGGTACGCTGCCTGCTTTCCAAGATGATGATCTCGGGAGCAAACTGTCTGATCCTGGATGAGCCTACCAACCATTTGGACATGGAATCCATTACGGCGCTGAACAACGGACTGATCAAGTTCCCCGGGGTAGAACTTTTTGCATGTCATGATCATCAGTTTGTACAGACTACCGCAAACCGTATCATGGAGATCCTGCCGGACGGCTCTTTGATCGACAAGATCACTACTTACGACGAATACCTTGCAAGTGACGAAATGGCCAGAAAGAGAACGGTTTATACGGCACAGCGCGAGGACGACGATAACTAAAGCATTTCGGGGGTACAAGGAGGTATAGCATGGCTTTTGGGACGTTGTCTCTGGAAAAGAGACTGAAGGAAAACATTAAAAATTACAGCGTGGAGCAGCTTTTGGATACGGCTTCGTTAACCGATTATCTGGTGGTGCTGGCCAAAGTGACGGGGATCAGTTTTCTGGTAGTGGACAGACATGGGGAAAAGGAAGTCTGCGTGGGAAACTTTGCAGGATTCCGACCGGATGTGGTCAACGCGCCGGGACGCAAGATCAGAGTTTATAACAGAACCGTTGCCCATATGTATGTAAAAGAGGAAGACGTAAAAGACTCGGTTTCCGTCAGACTGGTGGAAACCATCGTAAGAACCCTTTCGGAGCAAGCAACCCGGGCGTATGAGCAGATCGAAACCTCCATTTATGCCGACGAGCTGGAAAAGCTTCTGGAAAAAGAGCAGTATCGCAGCAAACACGGCGAATATGAGGATGCCCTTACAGGCACGTTAAACAGCACTTACTTTGAGAGCCGGTTAAAGGATCTTGATGAAGAGCAGACCATCCCCGTGGGTGTGATCTGTGTTAACATCAATGACTGGAAATATGCGGATGATACCTACGGACATGAGGAAAGCGATCGCCTGATCCGCACCGTGGCCCATATTTTGAAGGAAGAAGCAAAGGAAGGATATGTGATCGCCAGATGCGGCGGAGACCTTTTCCATATTCTGATTCCCTATGCAAGGGAAGGAGAAAGCGAAAGTTATGTAAACCACATTCAAGAGGCCTGCAACCGGTTTGAAGATCCTCATATCGCACCTTCCATAGCCTGCGGCATTGCAGTGAAGTACAATGTGGAGCAGCCTCTTTCGGATCTGATCTCCGATGCGGAATATGAAATGTTCAATAATAAGATCGAGATCAAAAATGCGTCGGGATACAGGCAGCGCCTCGAAAAAATCACATTATAAACTATTGACAATAAAAAAGCTGAGTGATAGAGTATCAGTTGAAGCAATTAGCACTCAAATTGAATGAGTGCTAACAAAAAAGAAACAAGAACGTTAAAGGAGGCAATTGTTATGAAATTAGTACCGCTTGGTGACAGAGTTGTATTAAAGCAACTGGTTGCGGAAGAAACAACCAAGTCCGGGATCGTTCTTCCCGGTCAGAATAAAGAGAAGCCCCAGCAGGCTGAAGTTGTTGCAGTCGGCCCCGGTGGCATGGTTGACGGCAAGGAAGTAAAGATGGAAGTGAAAAAAGGAGATCATGTGATCTTTTCCAAATATTCCGGAACAGAAGTAAAACTGGAAGAGGATGAATACATCGTGGTTCGTCAGAGCGACATTGTTGCCATCGTAAAGGACTGAACCATCATATAGAACGGAGGAAAATAAAATGGCAAAAGAGATTAAATACGGAGCAGATGCCAGAGCAGCGCTTGAAGAGGGCGTAAACAAACTGGCAAATACAGTCAGAGTTACACTCGGACCCAAGGGTAGAAATGTTGTATTGGACAAATCCTACGGCGCACCCCTGATCACCAACGACGGTGTGACCATCGCAAAGGAGATCGAGCTGGAAGATTCCTTTGAGAACATGGGCGCACAGCTGGTAAAAGAAGTTGCAACCAAGACCAACGACGTAGCAGGTGACGGTACCACTACCGCAACCGTTTTGGCACAGGCTATGATCGGTGAAGGGATGAAGAACCTGGCAGCAGGTGCCAACCCCATCATCCTTCGCAAGGGTATGAGAAAAGCAACTGACTGTGCAGTAGAAGCTATCGAGAAGATGAGCTCCAAGGTAAAAGGAAAAGAGCATATCGCCAAGGTTGCTTCCATTTCCGCAGGAGATGAAGAAGTTGGTAACCTGGTAGCAGATGCTATGGAAAAAGTAACGGGCAACGGCGTTATCACCATCGAAGAGAGCAAGACAATGCAGACTGAACTGGATCTCGTGGAAGGTATGCAGTTTGACAGAGGTTACATTTCCGCATACATGGCTACGGATATGGACAAGATGGAAGCAGTTCTTGACAATCCTTACATACTCATCACTGACAAGAAGATCTCCAATATTCAGGAAGTACTTCCTCTTCTGGAGCAGATCGTACAGTCCGGCGCTAAGCTGTTGATCATCGCTGAGGATGTTGAGGGTGAGGCACTTACCACCCTGATCGTAAACAAACTGCGAGGAACCTTCAATGTAGTAGCAGTTAAGGCGCCCGGCTACGGCGATCGCAGAAAAGCAATGCTGGAGGATATCGCAATCCTTACCGGCGGTCAGGTGATCAGCTCCGAGCTTGGTCTGGAACTGAAAGATACAACCATGGATATGCTGGGACGTGCAAAATCCGTTAAGGTTCAGAAAGAGAACACCGTGATCGTTGACGGCGAGGGCGCTAAGAAGAACATTCAGGCACGTATCGCACAGATCAAGAAGCAGATCGAAGAGACCACTTCCGATTTCGATCGGGAGAAACTGCAGGAGAGACTTGCAAAACTGGCAGGCGGCGTAGCAGTGATCCGTGTAGGTGCTGCAACCGAAACCGAGATGAAAGAAGCAAAGCTTCGTCTGGAAGATGCACTGGCAGCAACCAGAGCAGCAGTGGAAGAAGGAATCATCGCAGGTGGCGGATCCGCTTACATTCACGCATCCAAGAAGGTTGAAAAACTTGCTGACAGCCTGGAAGGCGACGAGAAAACAGGTGCACAGATCGTGCTGAAGGCACTGGAAGCTCCCCTGTTCCACATCGCAGCAAACGCAGGTCTTGAAGGCAGCGTGATCATCAACAAAGTAAAAGAGTCCAAAGTCGGAACCGGCTTTGATGCCCTGAAAGGGGAATATGTGGATATGGTAGCAGCAGGTATCCTGGATCCCGCAAAGGTAACCAGAAGCGCACTGCAGAACGCAACCAGCGTAGCATCCACCTTCCTTACCACCGAATCCGCTGTGGCAACCATCAAAGAGCCTCAGCCCCCCATGCCGGCAAACCCGGGTATGGGGATGATGTGACGAATAAAAAGTAGTATTCACAGTAAAATAGGAGAAGCGCCCGTGGCTCGTGCTCGCACGAAGGCCACGGGCGCTTCTCCTATTTTGGGGGACTGCGAAGCAGGACCCTAAACGATATGAGCATTCGGAGCGCGAAGTGCGGAGAAGCCCGAAGGGCGGAATGCGAATATCGTTTGTGAATACGGATACGTTTGGGGGACTGCGAAGCAGGACCCCGGGCGATATGAGCATTCGGAGCACGAAGTGCGGAGAAGCCCGAAGGGCGGAATGCGAATATCGTTTGTGAATACGGATACGTTCAGTGAGTTTTCGAGTGTGAGGTAGTTGACTGCAATCCAAAATAGTTTATAATGATAAAGCCACTACACTTTAACGCGAGGAAACCAAAATTGAAAAAGCTTTATCGACTCGGCGCTTTTTTGCTCATCGGAGCGCTGCTTATCTGTATATTCGTAAATACCTTTTCTTTTGACTTCGCCACCCGGATGAAGGCATATCACAGGCTGCCGAAGGATTCGGTGGACGTGGTCATTTTCGGAAGTTCCCATGCTTACAGAAATGTAGATACACCCATTATGTTCGAAGACTATGGGATCACCGCTTACGATCTCGGTTCCCCGGGACAGCGGCTGGCCCTTACCTATTATCAGATGAAGGACGACCTGAAAACCCAGAATCCGAAGGTGGTAGTTCTTGAGGTCTACATGTCTAATGGAAAGCCACGGGGGGAGATTCAGCTGTAAAACTGAAGGCTGTTTCCGGAATGCGTTCCTTGCCTATTAAATGGGAGGCTATCTGTGATGTGGTGGAGGAACCGGGGGAACGGCTGAATTATATCTTTGATTTTTCTTTTTATCATTCCCGTTATCATGCACTGAAATCCGACCAGATCCATATACTCACCGGACCAAAAGCAAAAATGTATCTGGGATTCAGCCCTTACAGAAACCCTGAACCTAAGGCCATCAAAGATCCCTCCTATGTGACGGAACGAAAACCGCTTGGGGATGAAACACTGTATTACCTGGATAAGATCAAAGAGCTTGCAAAAGAACATAATTGTACACTTGTTTTTTGCTTTACACCATATGTGTCACACTACAAAAAGAAACAGCCGGTCTACAATTCTGTGGAGGATTATGCCAAAGAAAACGGTATTCCCTTTCTGAATATGAATTATCATTTGGATGAAATGGGCTTTGACGGTGAAACAGATCTTTCAAAGGGCGGGCATGTTTCCTATTCCGGCGCAAAGAAGGTGGGCAAATGTCTGGCAGAGTTTTTGAAGGAAAACTGTGACCTGGAAGACCACCGGGGTGATGATGCCTATGCGGTATATGAAGAAAGCTGTCGGCAGCTTAAAGAATGGGAGCAGACAGCGGAAGGAAATGACGCACCGGAAGAGGATGAATCCGAATTTGAATAGGACAAAAAACCATGCTATTTAACTCGTTTGAATTTTTGATCTTTTTTCCCATAGTAACCATTTTATACTTTGTGATCCCGAAGAAGGCGAAGTATCTGTGGCTTTTGGCAGCCAGCTATTATTTTTACATGTGCTGGAATCCCTATTATGTGCTGTTGATCCTGTTTTCCACAGTTGCTACCTGGATCTGCGCCATTCTTTTGGAAAAGTGGGAAAAACATAAAAAATGGATCGTCGGACTTTGCGTCGGAGTCAATATCTGTATTCTCATTTACTTCAAATACGCAAACTTTTTCCTGCAGAACATCAGCGGCGCAGCCGGAAAACTGGGGATCGCATTCCCGCAGATCAGGGTAGATGTGCTGCTTCCTGTGGGTATATCTTTTTACACCTTTCAGGCGTTGGGATACATCATAGATGTATACAGAAAAGAGATCCCCGCCCAGCGAAATTTCTTTAAATACGCTCTTTTTGTTTCCTTTTTTCCCCAGCTGGTTGCCGGCCCTATTGAGCGAAGCCGGAACCTTCTGAAGGATATTGAACAGATCCCGCAGAAAAAATTGCTGGATTATGACAGGATCACAGGCGGTCTTATGATGATGCTGTACGGCATGTTTCTAAAGCTGGTGATCGCTGACCGGATCAGTACGGCGGCGGATTTTGTGTTCCAAAGCCCCGGAGAGCGGGATTCTTTGCAGTTGATCATCGGTATGCTGTGTTTTACGCTGCAGATCTATTGTGACTTTTCAGGCTATTCCACTATCGCCATCGGTTCTGCCAAGGTGATGGGCTTTACCCTGATGGAAAACTTCAACACCCCTTATTTTGCCCTGACTATACAGGATTTCTGGCGACGGTGGCACATTTCACTGAGCACCTGGTTTCGGGATTATCTTTATATCCCCCTGGGAGGAAGCCGCTGCTCCCGGTTTCGCAAGTACTGCAATCTGATGATCACCTTTCTTGTCAGCGGCCTGTGGCACGGCGCCGGATGGCATTTCGTGGCATGGGGCGGTTTGCACGGAGCTTACCAGATTGCAGGAGATCTGACAAAGAAGGCAAGAAAGAAGCTGATCGAAAGGCTGCATCTGAAAGAAAAAGGCATCCTGGTAACGTCCGTCAGGCGGCTGGTGACATTTATCCTGGTGGCTTTTGCCTGGATCTTTTTCAGAGCGGATAACCTGAGGAATGCGCTGGTTTATATCAAAAACATGCTCAGCCTGCATTTTTCCGTCGCCGGATGGACAGAGCTTTGTGATAATAACGTCAGCGGCATGACGAAATGGGAGTGGCTGATCCTTGTGGCAGCTATAGCACTTATGCTGGTTTTCGGCCTGGCAAGGAGCAAAAAAGAGTTGCCGGCGGATGCATTTTTGCAAAACACACCCCTTCCTGTGAGATGGTTCTTGATCTATGCGCTGTTTTTCGCGGTTTTGATCTTTGGAAAATACGGTCCGGAATACTCGGAAGCGGCATTTTTGTACTTCCAGTTCTAGCCTCCATCATTGACGAACAGCCTAAATACTCTTATAATTATCTGTATATGCTTAGAATAAGATTAGAAAACGGACGTGGTGTGTATGCAGCAATATGAGGAAACAGACCAACTAAACAGCGGACTGATACTGGACGACGGACAC
>JAIKWF010000127.1 GCA_024685005.1 Lachnospiraceae bacterium | reverse complement strand
ATCAAAGAAAAAGAGAAAGTAGTAAGACTGAATGTAGCCTGAATTAGATCAGGTAGAGGTATCAGGCTAATACCATTAAAAGACCGGGGCAAAAAGCTTCGGGAATTTATAAATATCAACCACAAGTTGGTAAATAGCCATATGGAATTATAAAAGTAATAAATCATAAATCATGGGAGGGTATTATGGGAAAAGTAGTAGTTATGGATCATCCTCTGATCCAGCACAAAATCGGTTACATCAGAAGGAAGGAAACGGGCACCAAGGATTTCAGACAGACCATCAGTGAGATCGCAATGCTGATCTGCTACGAAGCTACAAGAGATCTGCCCCTGGAGGATGTGGATATCGAAACCCCCATCTGCCCTACGACAGTAAAAGAATTAAAGGGAAAGAAGCTGGCTGTGATCCCGATCCTGCGTGCGGGACTGGGAATGGTAGAAGGTATGCTGGAGCTGATCCCTGCGGCAAAAGTGGGACATATTGGTCTGTACAGAGACCCTGTCACCGTCGAGCCTGTGGAATATTATTGCAAGCTGCCTGAAGACTGCAGCGAAAGAGAGGTTTTTGTGGTAGATCCCATGCTGGCTACCGGCGGATCCTCTTCTGCAGCGATTCAGATGTTGAAGGATCGCGGCTGCAGAAACATTCATTTTATGTGTATTATCGCAGCACCGGAAGGTGTGGAGCGCATGAAAAAAGATCATCCCGATGTGGATATGTACATCGGTGCGCTGGATGAAAAACTGAATGAGCACAGCTACATTGTACCCGGACTGGGAGATGCGGGAGATCGGATCTTCGGAACCAAATAACAGCGAAGGAGTGCTGTGTGGCGGGATCCGGTTGAGGGTTTGCAACAGATGCAAAGAAAGGAAATCCCGATGAAGAAAAGAGCGGACTATATTTCATGGGACGAATATTTCATGGGCGTATCCAAGCTGTCAGGGTTTCGGTCAAAAGACCCGAACACCCAGGTGGGAAGCTGTATTGTGGGAAAAGACCACAGGATCCTGTCCATGGGATATAACGGTTTTCCCAATGGCTGCAGTGATGAAGAGTTTCCCTGGGACAGAGAGGGAGACGAGCTTGCCACCAAATATCCTTACGTAACCCATAGTGAGTTGAATGCTATTTTGAATTATCGGGGCGGTAACTTAGAGGGCACCACCCTGTATGTATCTCTGTTTCCCTGTAACGAATGTGCCAAGGCCATTATTCAGGCGGGGATCAAAACAGTGGTTTATGACAGTGACAAATATGAGGGGACTCCTTCCAATATAGCTGCTAAAAAGATGTTTGACGCAGCGGGTGTGGAGTACCGGAAGTACCAAAGAGCCGGGAGGAAGCTGGAAATTGATCTGTAAAAGGACAAAAACCGCAAGAGCTGTTTTGTGTATCTGCCTTGCACTGCTTTTGGCGTTTCCTGTTTTTGCGGATGAAACGACCATAGACGTAGGTTCCGGAGAGGTGAGCGGTCCCGACGGGGGCGCAGATCCTACGGATGAACCCCCTATGCCTGTATCCGAGCCGGAGCCTGATTCGGCGACGATCATGGGACGGTATTTTACGCCCCAGGAATCCATGACAGGACAGAAACTGGAGGATGCCAGAAGAGATAAAGCCAACGCGGAAGCCGGTCTTACCAGAACGGAAGACGTATTGGAGGACCTGCAGACTGAGAGCGCCGATGTCCAGACCTACCTGATCCAGGTGGATCAAAAGTTGCGTGAGGCTAACGAAGAACTTCAGGAATACGAGGAGCTGGTGGACGATAAGGAGCGCAGTATTCAGGAAGCGATCCAGACTGTTAAGGATGCCAAAGAGCAGCAGGTTGTACGAAAAGAGAATATGAAGGGCCGGATCAAGTATATGTATGAGCAGGGCAGCGAGTCCTATGTGGACATTCTGCTCAATGCAAAAAGCTTTTCCGACTTTTTGAACAAATCCGCTTACTTTGAAAGCATTAACCAGTACGACCGGAAGATGCTGGTGGAATACGCCAAAATCCAGAAAGAGATCGGCGATAAGGAAAAAGATCTGGTTGAGCAGAAAGAGACCCTTGAAGTCCTGAAAGGTGAGGTGGAACAGAAAACCGCCGAGGTTTATCAGGAGGTAATCGCCGGCAGTAACAGTCTGAAGGCTTATACGGAAGAGATCGCAAAAAAAGAAGCTCAGGCGCTTGCTTACGAGGAAGAGATCCGGGAAAAAGAAGAAGACATCCAGACTTTGCAGGAACAGTATAAAAAAGAACTGGCCCTTTCTTTAGAGTCCAATGCCATGGGAAGCAGAGATCTTTCGGATGTGGTTTTCGGAAACGGAGATATCGATCTGATGGCAGCTATCATCGAATGCGAAGCAGGCGGTGAAAGCTATACCGGTAAAGTGGCGGTGGGAGCCGTGGTGCTGAACAGAGTCCGCAGTCCCAAATTCCCCAATACCGTATTGGAAGTGATCATGCAGAAAAGACAGTTCTCTCCTGTGGGAAGCGGACGTTTTTCCATGGTCCTTGCCAGAGGAGCCAATGCTTCCTGCTATCAGGCGGCACAGGATGCCATGGCAGGCGCTTCACCTGTTGGAGGCTGCCTGTTCTTCAGAACCCCCATCCCCGGCCTCGTCGGCCAGCAGATCGGAGGACATATATTCTACTGAGCAAATTGCATAAGACGCGCATATGAAAGAAACAGGCTCAGGGGCTGCTCGCAGACCCCTGAGCCTGTTTCCTTTCATATATGAGTCGCCGCAGGCGACGGTTCTTGTACTGCGAAGCAGGACAAGAACAGAGCGTCATATGCAATTCTGTTCTGTGCATCTCGCCGCAGGCGACGGTTCTTGGACCGCGAAGCGGAACAAGAACAGAGCGTCTTGTGTTCTTGCGCAAATCATCTTCGCATATTCGCCGCAGGCGACGGTTCTTGTACTGCGAAGCAGGACAAGAACAGAGCGTCTTTTTATTCGAATTTCTCCACATACTCCTGATACTTTTTGAAATCCCCCCTGTAAATACATTCCAGCGTCCTGTCCGTGATCTGCAGCGTGGTTGCAGCACTTCTGTGGCCCAAGAGGTCTTTCTCAAGGGCGTCCGAGATTTCTCCCAGATCCACCACTTTCACAAAGCCGTCGGGATAGATCAGAATATCCGCCAGAAGGTCTGTTACTACCAATGATACAGGCGGCTGTGATCCGCTTTGCTGTTCGAGGGAAGATAAGATACGGCAGATGTCCCTTTTTTCGGGATCCGTTTCCGCGTGATAGGGCAGGACTTCGGACGGAGTGCCCTCGCAAACATCGGCTGAAATGATATCGATATACCAGTAGATCAGACTGCCGTCAGCCCGATAGAATTTACTCAGTTTGATGTTATCGTCAAAGAAAAAGCAGGAGATACCGTGGTGCAGCTCTTTTTTCGGCTTGAGGGCATTCCAGACGGTCACAAGCCGGTTGTCTTCAAAAGAAAGAATGTGATCGTCTTTTAAAAGGATGCATTCCTTCGGGATCAGTCTGCGGCGGTACAATTCAAATTGTCTCATAAGCAGCTCCTGTCTTTGGCACAAACCCACGGGTTTCCAAGTCTTTTTTCTATAATGCTACAATTCCCCGCTGCGGTCAACAGCCATTTGTTGCTTTACGGGAAGCCTTTGCGCAAACGGATCGTAAAAAGCGGAAAAATGAAAAAAAATCCAACCTTTTGTGGACAGAAAGAGCTAATTTCAGTATAATAGATAAAGTATGAAAAAAGATGATTATGACAGAGATGTATACCGGTCTCTGGCAATGATCACCCAGTTTGGGATCAACATGATCGTGCCGATCCTGCTTAGTTCGGCCATCGGATTGTTCCTGGATAAAAAGCTCGGCACGGGGTATCTTGTGATCCTGATGTTTTTTGTGGGAGCACTGGCCGGCTTTCGGAACATCTACCGGCTTTCGAAGAAGATTTTTTCTGACCCGGGAAAGACCAGGCGGGAAAAGGAGCGGCAGAAGCGGCGCGACCAAAATGCCGGAGAAGAAACGGATCGAATGGTTTGATATGAAACAGAGTCTCGGAAAGTTTTTTCAAATGAGTGATGTATTGGATGAACTGCTCTGCGGGATTCTGATATGGGGACTGATCTGTCAGACGGGGCTCCTTATTTTTTTCCGAAGCGGCGCAGCCTATCACAGTATCGGTTTGTGGATCGGCGTAATGCTTGCCCTTGTGGGAGCCTTTCATATCACCTGGTCCCTTGATAAGGCATTGGATCTGGATCAGGAAGGCGCCATCAAGAAGATGCGTATGTATGCCATGCTGCGGTACGGCCTTGTACTCATCGTGCTGGGTGTTTTAATGATCATCAATAAAGCCAATCCCCTGACAGCTTTTTTGGGGCTTATGGGATTGAAAACAGCAGCTTACATGCAGCCCTTTATCCATAAAGCGGCAGTGAAGATGAAGCTGAAAAAAGATCTGCCGAAACCTTTACTGACACCGGAAGAAGTTGACGAGCTCATCCGGGAAGAAAAGGGACTGGCAAAACGGGAAACAAAAACAGAAACGGAACATGAAACAGGAGGTAACGGGGTATGAATCAGGGACTTTTGCTGGCGGCTGATTCCGGCAATGTGGATTTCTTTATTCATAAAGTCTTTTCTTATACCATTTTCGGACAGGAAGTATGGATCACCACTTCCCACGTCTGCATACTGATCGTATTTTTGATCCTTACGGCATTTGCCCTTTGCGCAAATGCAGCTATGAAGAAGGCAAGTGATGTCCCCACAGGTTTTCAGAATGTGGTGGAGCTGATCGTAGAGATGCTGGACAATATGCTTAAGACCAATATGGGATCCCACGCGCATCAGTTTGCCAATTACATCGAAACAGTCTTTATCTTTATCCTGGTAAGTAATATATCGGGACTTCTGGGATTACGTCCCCCCACAGCGGATTACGGCGTAACCTTCCCTCTGGGTGTGATCACCTTTGTGCTGATCTTTGTGAACAAGATTCGTTATCAGAAGGTCAGCGGCTTTTTGAAAGGCCTGTGTGATCCCTGGCCCATCTGGGCACCCATCAACGTCATCGGAGATGTGGCAGTGCCTATCTCACTTTCCCTTCGTTTGTTCGCCAATGTCCTTTCCGGCACCGTAATGATGGCGCTGGTATACGGACTTTTGAAATGGATCGCCGTCTTCTGGCCGGCAGTGCTCCATGTATACTTCGACCTGTTCTCGGGCGCGATCCAGACTTACGTATTCTGTATGCTGACCATGACATACATTTCGGATGCGATTGGCGAAAAATAACAACGAAACTTCCCGCAACAGCGGAGTTATCAATTTTCACTAAGGAGGAAACAGTTATGGAATTCAACAGAGAATTTATCTTGGGGTGTTCAGCCATCGGTGCAGGCCTTGCGGTTATCGCCGGTATCGGACCCGGTGTAGGTCAGGGTATCGCGGCAGGTCATGCAGCTGCGGCAGTAGGACGTAACCCGGGGGCAAAATCCGATGTTACTTCTACCATGCTTCTCGGTCAGGCCGTTGCCGAGACCACCGGTCTTTACGGTTTGCTGGTTGCAATGCTCCTGATGTTCGTAAAGCCTCTTGCAAACTAATACATAAGCAACTTTTTAACAAGAGCTTTAGATGACTGAAATAAGGAGGCAAAAGGTTTGAATACAGCAGTAAGTACAGCTTTTATTCTGGCTGCGGCTGATGTGGAAGAGACCACCCGTCTGTTCGATCTTGACTTCCAGCTTTTGCATGATGCCTGCCTGATGATCATAGCGATCTTTGTTCTGATGCTGATCATGGGACACTTTCTGTTCAATCCTGCCAGGAAATTCCTTGCAGACCGTAGCGAAAGGATCAAAAATGATCTGGATACGGCTTCCAAGGAAAAAGCAGATGCCCTGGCGCTGAAGGAAGAATACGAAGGCAAGATCCGGGATATCGATAAAGAGGCGGAAGAGATCCTCAGCGATGCGAGAAAGCGTGCCCTTGCCAATGAAGCGGAGATTGTTGCAAGAGCCAAAGAGGAAGCGTCCAGGATCGTAGAGAGAGCCAACCAGGAAGCAGAACTTGAGAAGCAGAAAGTTGCGGATCAGGTGAAGACGGAAATAATCAATATTGCTTCCCTGATGGCGGGGAAAGTGGTATCGGCCAATATCGACACCACCATCCAGAGCAGCCTGATCGATGAAACCCTGAAAGAAATAGGTGAGAGTACATGGCTAAGCTAGTTTCTAAAACATATGGTGAGGCTCTGTTTGAGATCGCCATTGAAGAGAATAAGCTGGATGAGTTTTTGGAAGAAGCAAGCCTTGTTCTGAAGCTGATCAGCGAGAATCCGGATTTTTCCAAACTGATGAACCATCCCAGGATCGATATGGAAGAAAAGGTCAGAGTGGTGGAAAATGTCTTTGGAGACAAGCTTTCCAAGGAGATCACCGGACTGATGCGTCTCATCGTACAAAAGGATCGCTATTCCGAAGTGGAAGACATCCTGACCTGGTTCGTAAAGCAGGTGAAACAGGAAAAAGGCATCGGCGAGGCACTGGTGACCAGTGCTGCGGAGCTTTCCGATCAGCAGAAAAAGCAGATCGAAGACAGATTACTTGCTACCACCGGTTACAAGCAGATGGAAATGAAGTACACCGTGGATGAATCTCTTATCGGCGGACTGATGATCCGTATCGGAGACCGGGTTGTGGACAGCAGTATCAAGAGCCGGCTGTCGGATATGAAAAAAGAGCTTATGAAGATTCAGCTCGCACAATAGTACTACGATAAAAAGGAAAGGAAATCAGATCCATGAATTTAAGACCAGAAGAAATCAGTTCCGTGATCAAGGATCAGATCAAGCGCTATGCGGCAGAGCTTGAGGTATCTGAGGTTGGTACGGTCATTCAGGTTGCGGACGGTATCGCCCGCGTGCATGGGCTTGAAAAGGCGATGCAGGGTGAGCTTTTGGAGTTCCCCGGAGAGATCTACGGCATGGTCATGAACCTGGAAGAGGATAACGTGGGTGCCGTTCTTTTGGGCAGCCATAAGAACATCAACGAAGGCGACACCGTAAAGACTACCGGTCGTGTGGTTGAGGTGCCTGTAGGTGATGCCCTTCTCGGACGTGTTGTAAATGCCCTCGGACAGCCTATTGATGACAAGGGTCCCATCCAGACTACCAAATATCGTCAGATCGAACGTGTGGCATCCGGCGTTATTACCCGTAAGAGCGTGGATACCCCGCTTCAGACCGGTATTAAGGCGATCGATTCCATGGTTCCCATCGGAAGGGGCCAGAGAGAGTTGATCATCGGTGACCGTCAGACAGGTAAGACGGCTATCGCCATTGATACCATCATCAATCAGAAGGGACAGGGCGTAAAATGTATTTACGTTGCCATCGGTCAGAAGGCTTCTACCGTTGCATCCCTTGTAAAAACACTGGAAGAGTACGGTGCAATGTCTTATACGACTGTGGTTGCCGCTACGGCATCCGAGCTTGCACCGCTGCAATATATCGCACCTTATTCAGGCTGCGCCATCGGAGAAGAATGGATGGAAAACGGAGAGGATGTGCTGGTAATCTATGATGACCTGAGTAAGCACGCCACCGCTTACCGTACACTTTCTTTGCTGCTTCGTCGTCCCCCCGGGCGTGAGGCATATCCCGGTGACGTATTCTACCTGCACTCAAGACTTCTTGAGCGTGCAGCCCGCATGAGCGAAGAATACGGCGGAGGTTCCCTGACGGCACTTCCCATCATCGAGACCCAGGCCGGTGACGTATCCGCATATATCCCGACCAACGTTATCTCCATTACTGACGGTCAGATCTATCTTGAGACTGAGATGTTCAACTCCGGCTTCCGTCCCGCTATCAATGCAGGTCTTTCCGTAAGTCGTGTAGGTGGTGCGGCTCAGATCAAGGCTATGAAAAAGATCGCAGGACCTATCCGTGTGGAGCTGGCACAGTACAGAGAGCTGGCATCTTTTGCCCAGTTCGGTTCCGAGCTGGATGCAGATACCAAAGAGCGTCTTGCACAGGGTGAAAGGATCCGTGAGATCTTAAAGCAGCCCCAGTATCAGCCCATGCCGGTTGAATACCAGGTTATCATCATCTATGCTGCAACCAAGAAGTATCTGCTGCAGATCGAAACGGAGGACGTTACCCGCTTCGAGAGCGAGCTGTTTGAGTATATCAGAACCAAGTATCCTCAGGTACCGGAGAACATCCGTACCCAGAAGGAGATCAGTGAAGAGACCGAAGAGATCTTAAAGAAAGCGATTGAAGAGGCAATTGCCGATTTTGATTGATCCGGCCCATAAAACAAAGGAACAGGTGAACGCATATGGCTTCGATGAGAAGTATCAAAAGGCGCAAGGAATCTGTCCAGAGTACGCAGCAGATCACAAAGGCCATGAAGCTGGTATCTACGGTGAAGCTGCAGCGTGCAAAAGCCAGGGCAGAACAGTCCAAGAGCTACTTTGAAAGCATGTATGCTACGGTTAAGGCGATCCTGGTTCGTGCAGGCAATATCCGCCATCCTTATCTGGAGACGGGAGAGAGCACAAAAAAAGCCATCATCATGATCACTTCCAACAGAGGACTGGCAGGAGGATACAACTCCAATGTCATCAAGCTGGTTACAAGAAGTGAAGAGCTGAAAAAAGAGGATTGCGTTATTTACGCCGTGGGTAAAAAAGGCAAGGATTCGCTTCAAAAGGCGGGTTATGAGATTGCAAGGGATTATTCCGACGTGATCGAGGAGCCCATCTACGTTGATGCGATGCGCATTGTAAAAGAGGTCCTGGAAGACTTTTCGGAAGGAAAAGTCGGTGAGATCTATCTGGCCTATACAGCATTCAAAAATACAGTATCCCATATCCCCACCATGATCCGGCTTTTGCCTGTGGATCCTTCCGGCAGCGGGATTGAAGAGGATGAAAACGGAATTCCGGTCGACAAGCTGCTGATGAATTTCGAAATGGACGAAGAAGAAGCGATCAGCTTGCTGATCCCCAAGTACATGGCATCCCTGATTTTCGGAGCTATGGTGGAGGCGATCGCAAGTGAAAACGGTGCCCGTATGCAGGCGATGGATTCGGCTACCAGCAATGCTGAGGATATGATCAGCATGCTTTCCCTGCAGTATAACAGAGCACGTCAGAGTTCCATCACCCAGGAGCTGACGGAGATCATTGCGGGAGCCGAAGCGATCAGCTAAAGCAAGAGGAATCGTTACAGACAGTATAATCAAGAAAAGGAGATTGTTAAGATGGCAGATAAGGCAATCGGAAAGATTACCCAGATCGTAGGCGCCGTATTGGACGTCAAATTTGCCGGCGGTCAGCTTCCTGAGATCAATGAGGCGATCGAGATCAAAAGAGGCGACGGCAGCAGACTTGTAGTCGAAACGGCGCAGCACCTGGGTGATGATACGGTCCGTTGTATCGCGATGGGGCCTACTGACGGTCTGGTACGCGGTATGGATGCAATCGCAACCGGCGGTCCCATTACCGTACCGGTAGGAGAAAAAACCCTGGGACGTATTTTTAACGTTCTCGGTGAGCCCATCGATAATAAGCCGGCACCTACGGATGTCGGATATGAACCTATTCACAGACCTGCCCCTGAGTTTGCGGAGCAGTCTACCAACACCGAACTTCTTGAGACCGGAATCAAGGTCGTTGACCTTCTTTGCCCTTATCAGAAGGGTGGTAAGATCGGACTCTTCGGAGGTGCCGGCGTAGGTAAGACAGTGCTGATCCAGGAGCTGATCCGTAACATTGCCACTGAGCACGGCGGATATTCCGTATTTACCGGTGTAGGCGAGCGTACCCGTGAAGGTAACGACCTTTACCATGAAATGTCGGAATCCGGCGTTATCGATAAAACGACCATGATCTTCGGTCAGATGAACGAGCCCCCCGGGGCGAGAATGCGTGTAGGTCTTACCGGACTTACCATGGCAGAGTACTTCCGTGACAAAGGCGGAAAGGATGTGCTTCTTTTCATCGACAACATCTTCCGATTCACCCAGGCAGGTTCCGAGGTGTCCGCACTTTTGGGACGTATGCCTTCGGCCGTAGGTTATCAGCCTACACTGCAGACGGAGATGGGTGCGCTGCAGGAGCGTATCACTTCTACCAAGAACGGTTCCATCACCTCCGTACAGGCAGTATATGTGCCTGCGGATGACCTGACGGACCCCGCGCCCGCCACCACATTCGCACATCTGGATGCAACGACGGTGCTTTCCCGTTCCATCGTGGAGCTGGGTATCTACCCGGCGGTTGACCCGCTTGAATCCACTTCACGTATTCTGGATCCCAGAGTTCTTGGTGAGGAGCATTACAGAACGGCCCGCGGTGTGCAGGAGATTCTGCAGAGATATAAGGAACTTCAGGATATTATCGCAATTCTCGGTATGGATGAGCTTTCCGAGGAGGATCGTCTGGTGGTATCCCGTGCCCGTAAGGTGCAGAGATTCCTTTCACAGCCTTTCTTTGTGGCCACTCAGTTTACCGGACTGGACGGAAAATACGTTCCGATTGCGGAGACCATTCGTGGCTTCCGCGAGATTCTGGACGGCAAGCATGACGATATCCCGGAAAGCTATTTCCTGAATGCCGGCACAATTGACGATGTACTGGCAAAGGTGAAAAACTGACAGATATCCGGTGAAAAGGAGACTGTATGAGTACAGAGAATAAGGAATATATGCTGCGCATTGTCACCCCGGAAAGGGTGTTTTACGAGGGCAGTGTGGATATGGTGGAGATGAATACTTCGGAAGGACAGATCGGTGTTCTTCCGGGGCATATTCCCCTGACGGTGATTGTGAAGCCCGGGATTTTGGTGATCACGCAGGCGGACGGTGAGCGGAAAGAGGCAGCACTTCATGCGGGCTTTGCCGAAATCCTGCCGGATAGCATGACGATTCTGGCGGAGATTATCGAATGGCCGGATGAGATTGACGAAAACCGTGCCGAGGCAGCTCTTCGCCGCGCGAAGGAGAGGATTGCCAACCGGGAAAATCAGACCGATCTGGCGCGTGCCGAGACTGCTCTGCAGCGTGCAATGGCGCGTATAGAAGTATTGAAGAAATAAGCCTTAAGAATATGCAGTAAGAACAAATGATACGCAGTGTTCATATGTTATGATAAAGTAACTTATGAGGCACTGCGTATGGACTTTCAGAACAAAATAAGCAGGCAGTTCCGGGTGGGGACGCCTGTGCCGTTTTTTATGGCGTATCCGGGATATCCGGAAAGCTGGCAGGCGGGGCAGCAGTGGCCGGTCTGGGCGGGCACCGGAAGAGAGAGATGGATGCGCCCTGTTACGGAGCAGGAGATGCGGGATTTTTCGTATTTCCGGCAGATGTATCCGGTCCGGATCGGCCGCTGCCAGAAGCGGATCGAGGAAATGATGGATACGCTTGACTACGAGGGAAGCATGATCTACGATGAATTTCCTGACAGAACCGCTTTGATGAGCATCGGAGATATGGTGATGAAAAAGGTTCTGGCGGAAGAGTTTGCAGTAAGCCGGCAGGGGGCAGCACAATCGGAAGCGATGAGTGATGAGGAACCGGAGCCGGAGGGGGAAATGCCTGCGATGGGAAATCCCGGGTCAGATGAGGAACTTATGCAGGCACTTGCACAGATACTTGTCTGCAATGAGATCTATCGCCGCAGACAGATCAGAGAAAACAGAAAAAGAACAGAGGAATTATGGAAGAATTGCAGCAGCTGCTGAAGCAGGTATTAAATGAATCATTAAATCAGATCATATTGAGCAACTCAAGGGATGTCGCGCAGGCCGCAAAGAGTAAGATCCGGCCGGTGAAGATCGGCGGCGCCCTGAAGTTTCAGGAGACGAGGTATCAAGGAACAAAGGTGTTCCATGAAAATTACGACAGCGTTGAGATGGCTCTGAAAATAGAAAAGGATCTGCGGGAGCTGTTCCGGCAGTGCGAGATCAGCACGGATCAGCTGGATGCCACGGTGCTTATCAGCAAGAAGGGCAAGAGTACGGTGAAGGTTCGGCGCCGGCAGGGAGCTTTGCGGGAATCGCGCGGAGAAAAGGAGACGACAGGCGAACAGATGGCGCCGGATCGTCTTACACATAACAGAACTAAACAGTATATTCTGCCGGAGGGGGAACCTGTGGATTTCCTGATCGGTCTGGGTGTGCAGACACCTGATGGCAGAATCACGAAAAACAGATATGATAAATTCCGCCAGATCAATCGTTATCTGGAATTTATTGAGGATGTACTGGAGGAACTTCCAAAAGACAGGTGCATTCACATTGTGGATTTTGGCTGCGGCAAATCTTATCTGACTTTTGCCATGTATTATTATCTGCATGTAAAGGCGGGCAGGGATATCCGCGTGACTGGGCTTGATCTGAAGGAAGATGTCATCAGGCATTGCAATGAACTGGCGGAAAAACTGCATTATGACTGTCTGCGGTTTGAACAGGGAGATATTGCTTCCTATCAGGGGGAAAACCCGGCTGACATGGTGGTATCCCTGCATGCCTGTGATACTGCGACGGATTATGCCATCGAGAAAGCGGTATTCTGGGGAGCTTCGGTGATCCTGGCAGTTCCCTGCTGTCAGCATGAATTGAACCGGCAGATCAAGTGTGAGGTTCTGCGGCCGGCTTTTAAGTATGGTGTGATAAAGGAGAGAATGGCAGCTCTCCTTACAGATGCGATCCGGGCGAGAATTCTGGAATGTCACGGATATCATACGCAGATATTGGAATTTATCGATATGGAGCATACACCGAAGAATCTTCTGATTCGTGCGGTAAAGAAAAATCGGATGCAGACAGGGGCTCCCGGGAAGGAACTTGAGGAGATGGAGAGATTTCTGCAGGTTCATCCGACGCTGGAAACCCTGCTGGGTGATAAGGATTGACGGAAGTATGAAAAAATATTTGATCAGAACGGCGTTGTTTCTGCTTACATTTGCAATAGCGCTGGTGGTGGCAAGCCGAATTATGAATAAAGACCACGACAGTCTGACTATGGAAATGCCCGGAGCATCCCTGCCGGTAATTCATATGCTGCTGGGGAATCTGGAATATAATCCGCTCTACGGTTATAAAGGTTCGATGGAATGTGCGGGTCAGAGGGATCAGATCACGCTGCTCGGAGAAAGCAGAGAGGTCGCCTTTCAGGTGGACACCTATGGGAGAAATGTGACAAAAATCGGTGCGGAACTCAGAAGTGCAGACGGCAGCAGACTGATAGAAACCATTGACGGAGTGGAATATCGCAGGGAAAAAAACAGCCTGCATGTGAGAATGCCTTTGAAGGATCTGATTGAGCAGCAGCAGGAATATACACTGATTCTGCTGCTGGAACTGGATCAGTGGGAGCAGGTCAGTTATTATACCAAAATTGTCTGGAATCCGGGGCATCATCTGAAAGAAGATCTGACATTTGTGTCGGATTTTCATGAGAAGCTGTATCACCGGGAAGCTGCCAGGGAACTGATTAAGTATCTGGAATCCAATTCCAGGCTGCAGAGCAATGTTTCCTTCCACAAGGTGAATATACACAGCAGTTTTAAGCAGATTACCTGGGGAGATATGAAGGTGGAAGAGGTGTCTGAGCCGCTCTTTACTCTGAAAGAGTATAACAGCCAGGCCGCAATGATATTGGTGGATTATTATGTGTCGACGGGAGAGAAAGAGAATCTTCACTATCACAGGGTAAGAGAATACTTCCGGATACGATATACACCCGACAGAATGTATCTGCTGGCGTATGAACGAACGATGGAGCAGATTCCGGATGAGAAAAATCTCTATGGCGGCGACAAATTCCTTTTGGGTATCGGCGATGAAAACGTAAAGATGATGGAGAACGAAGACGGATCGGTGCTGGCATTCCAGCAGGCCGACAGGCTGTTTGCTTATCGGATCGCTGATCAGAAACTGGCACTGCTTTTCAGCTTCTACAATAAAAAGAATGAAGATGAGCGTTGCATGCACAACGGACATGACATCAAAATTCTGCAGATTGACGAAGAGGGAAATGTTGATTTTGCAGTTTACGGATATATGAATCGGGGAGCCCATGAAGGTGAGGTAGGTGTCCTTGTTTACCGTTATAACGCCGCCGTAAATACGGTGGAAGAAAGAATCTTTATCCCGTGGAAGCAGTCGGATGCGTCTTTGAAACCTCAGATGGAAAAGCTTCTGTATCTGACACCGGAGGGAAAGCTGTACTTCTGGATGGAGCAGACAGTATATGAGGCGGACCTTGCGACAAAAGAATGTCGCAGCCTGATTCGGATGAATACGGGAGACTGCATACAGGTTTCCGAAAATCATAGGATTATTGTCTGGCAGAAAGAGCCGGAGCAAGGATATCCGACAGAGCTTGTTGTAAGAGATCTTGCGGAGGACAGGGAGGTTTCCATCCGGTGCAAAAACGGTGAAGCGTTAAAGATGATGGGGTTCATGGGAGAAGATATCATTTATGGGCTTGCCCGGACAGAACAGATTACCCGGAAATCCTCGGGACAGATTTTTTTCCCGATGTATAAGCTGTGCATTTCCAAAGCTGACGGAACGGTATTGATGGGATATAGTCAGGAACAGATTTATGTGATTGATTGTACGGTGGATGAGAATCAGATTATTCTTGAAAGAGTGGAGTGGAAAGAAGGAAGCGGGTTTGTGGCGACAGGTCAGGACCCGATTACGAAGAACTCGCAGGAAGCTTCCGGGAAAAACGAAATATCCCTGGTAGATATTGATGTGTATCAGAGATATGTCCAGATCAAAATCAATGGAAAAATGGATGCCAAGACGGTTCAGGTTCTGACGCCGAAGGAAGTGATTCACGAGGGGATGGAGGATCTTTTGCCGGAGATCAATAAGGAGGCGGAATACTATTATGTATACGGCCCGTACGGAATCGAGGCGATCGAGACTTCTGTCGGAGAGGCGGTGAACCTTGCCTACAGCCTGGCCGGTACAGTGATCTCAAAAGATGGAAATAAAATCTGGCAGAAGGGCAGCAGAGCGTCGAGAAACCAGATTATGGCAATCAGGGAACCTCAGAAGGCACAGCCCGGGGAGAGTATGGCGGTATGTCTGGACTGTATGCTTCGCCAAAAGGGGATTTCCGTGGACAGCGCGGAGCTACTTGCGGAAGGGAAATACCCGATTGAGATTTTACAGGAAAATATGACATCTATGTCGGCAATTGATATGACAGGATGTAGTCTGGATGCAATGCTCTATTATGTTAATCAGGACATTCCGGTTCTCGGAGTGCTGCAGAGCGGGGAGGCGGTTCTGATTACCGGATTTAACGAATCCCAGGTGGTTGTGTTTGATCCTTCCGAGGGCAAATTGGCGAAAAGAGGTATGTCGGATGTGGCGGGATGGTTTGAGGAGAACGGAAACTGTTTCCTGACATTTTTGCCCTGAAGACTATTCGAAGCGTTGTTGCAGGTTGACTTTCACAATAAAATGATCTATCTTAAATAGTAGGAGCAGTTTCTGCTCCGAAGCATAAAACACCAGAAAATATGCAGGAGGTTATGGACTATGGGGAAATTTGTGGTAAAAGCAGCAAAGACGGGTACGAAGTTTGATCTGAAGGCAACAAACGGTCAGGTGATTATCAGTTCTCAGGTATATGCATCCGATGATACCTGCAAAAAGGGCATCGAAAGTGTTATGAAAAATGCGCCTGTAGCAAATATCGAAGACCAGACAGTGGAAGGGTTTGCGGTTGAAAAACATCCGAAATTTGAGATTTATCTCGATAAGGCTGGAGAATATCGCTTCCGTCTGAAAGCTACAAACGGACAGATTATTGCTTCGAGTGAAGGATATAAGACCAAAGCAAACTGTATGAACGGTGTAGAGTCTGTTAAAAAGAATGCGGAAGGGGCTTCTGTTGAGAAGGAAGCATAAACAAGGAGAGGAAATATGGACATCAAGGCTGAAATTACAAAGGTTGTTGAAAAAATCATGAAGGATGAGAATCTCAAGAAACAGTTCAAGGAAGATCCGGTTAAGGCGGTTGAATCTGTTTTGGGAGTTGATCTTCCGGATGATGTTGTCAAGAAGGTAATTGATGGTGTTAAGGCGAAAATCACCGTGGATAAAGTGGGAGATATCGCCGGAGCAATCAAGAAACTGTTCTGAGAAAAAACAAATAGAGATACAGGAAAAGAGGAAGTATCCCGGGCGGGATACTTCCTCTTTTCATAATGCGCCTTGCGGCGCACGTTTCTGGGGGGGACCCCAAATCCGCCCTGGTGGTGGGAAGGATACAGCCTATGACAAGAGTGTCCGCTGTGAGACAGAATCTGAAGGAAGTCGTATGTCAAATCTCTGATCTGACGAACAGAAATCACAGGAGGCTAATCAGCTAATGATTAGCCTCCTGCTCGATCAATAGAAAATTTCGGAAATAAAAGCCGGCCAAAGTACCCAGGGTTGACAGAAAAGTGAAGGGTAGGATATACTTTTTACATATCTCGGGATCGCAGGAACATTCTGTGGCTGTCGGGAGAAAGAAAACCCGCTGTAAAAGATCCTTAAATATTCGGATTTGAGAAATTCTCTTGAACGAGTTGCCGGTAATAATTGGGGAGTAAATAAAATTGAGCTTCGTAGATGAAATAGAATCGATTCGGAAGATACTGTTGGAAGAGGGTGGTAATTTGACGCAAAGTCTTGTTTCACTCTTAAAGGTGTTGGAAAAAGAATACGATAATCTGGAGACGCATGAGCAAAGACATTTTTGTGATATGTTTGATGACCTGATGAATGGGTATGGAATAGGACTGAGATTGTTTTTACTTACATTTCTTTCTTCTGTTACAAAGGAATGTCGTTATTTACAGAGGGCACAGGAAATTGTCTTGAATGACAAAAACCTTTTGGTGGAAAACAAATACTATCTCAATCAAAGATTCGATCGTATTGCTTTTCTGAATCAGGGTATGGAAGAACATGATATCATCGTCAATCGATGGAAGATTCTGCGGGATGTGGTAGAGACTTATGCCAGTGTCCTTGAGAGAAATCATCATCTGGATTTTCATTTTATTCCCGGAAAAGATAGACGTAAGGGCTTCGTGATTGTTGTCATCGGCCAATTCCTGTCAGCTGGTCACGCGCCAAGTGCGATTGCTTTGGATCGTTGCAGAATTCTTCAAAAACGACTGAATAAAAGTGTTCTGATGATCAATGTTGCTGATGTCCTGACTCAGGTTGGTGCAATTCCGACATGGAATGATGTGAGCGGAAACTATATTTCCCAATACAGCAGCGGGGATTATATCGATTGGAATGGGAGCCGAATTCCATTCTTTCAATGCGATCAGAGTATGCCAAATCCCGAAGTTACCAATATGTTGCTGACTATGATTCAAAATCAGAAACCGGAATATATCATCGACATTGGAAATTGTGGCCTGTTTGCCGGATTGGCGGCCAAAATCGTTCCGGTTTTAACTTTATATACTGGAACATCTTTTTCAGGTTCTGAAACTCAGTACAAGGCGTTTCCCAGACCGCTGGGGGAAGGAGATCGCCAAATACTTCGTGAGATGGAAGTGGCGGAAGATCGGTTTATCCCTAGCCTGTTTACGTTTTCTTTCTCGCAGGAGAAGGGAGAACCCATTACACGGGAGGCACTTGGCTTGTCTGAATCGGATCATGTTGTTGTAGTGGTCGGAAATCGGCTTGATCAGGAATTGACCCCCGAGTTATGGCAAATTTTGTGTACAACGGGAGATTCAGCATTGAAAGTAGTGCTGATCGGTGATTATCGGGAAGACAAGGTTTCAGGCATTATAACCGAGTATCCTGAAATGAAGGGGAGGATTCTGCTCTGTGGATTTGTGAGCGAGCTCCGTAGCTATTATCGGATTTCTGATCTGTATATCAACCCAGTGCGTCGGGGCGGCGGAACGTCTGCTGTGATGGCACTTTCTGTCGGACTTCCTGTTCTGACATTACGCAGCGGTGATGTCTATTACAATGTCGGTGATGATTTTGCGGTAGATACGCTGGAAGAGATGTCGGTGATGATGCGCAGATATTTTGCGGATCCGGCATTCCGCATCGGACAGTCAAAAAAAGGGATTGCCCGGGCCCGGCGGCTGCAGGATTCTGAATGGGAATTCTGTAAGCTCATCCATACTTTTGAAAACAAGATTGTATAGATCATGAAGGTCAGGCAGGATATGCATGTCCTGAAGGAATTGGTATATAGATAGAGTATTATGCGAAGGAAGGCAATATAAGGAATATTCGATGGTTATTGGGGATTTTTGAAGAAGCTGATCTATGAAAACATAAAAACAGAGGGTCAATGGCCCGATTATGGAAAGATAAAGCGAATCATTAAAAATTTGAATTGATCGGAATAAATTAGCTCAGGATGGTTGTGAATACCGTCCTGAGCTGTTTTTCAGGATAACCCTTTTAGAATAAATTTGTGTATTGTTTCTTGAATATCCGCTTTTGCTTCATGATAGCCGGAATAGAAAGACGGTAAGCCATCAAATATTATCAGCATGAGCCGGTTCTTTCTTTTTTTCAGCGGAATCCACGCTGAAAAATTTTTGGATGAGCAGCGGCATTGCCAGCATAGCCCACAGCATAACGCAGAAATAACGGAAAGCATCTGTGAAGAAATTGCTCCCGAAAAGTGCTTTGATACCAGATTTGAAGATTAATACTCCGGCAAGACCGATGCCGACTTTCAAAAACTGCAGACCAATGTGTTTGCAGCGGGTATCGAAATTGATGTAGGTGTTTTCCAGATACCAGCAGAGGGCAAAGCCGATTCCACCGCCGACTCCTTTAAATGCATCCGCCGTATTTGCATAGGTAAGGGCGCCGGAGCGATAGGAGTATAGGGAATAAAAAAAAGTCACTGCGGCAGGGATCATGATAATGAGCATGATGATCAGCCGGTGTTTTTCAGCCAGGACAACCCGGTCTGCAATTAAATTCAGAACGGATACCAGTACGAGTGAAATGAAAAAGCTGGCCAGCACATCCGCCGGTGTATGTACGCCGAGATACATTCTGGAGAACATCACCATGGGAATAATCAGAAACAGAAGGATCTTCTGCCATGTTTTTTTACGTGTCCAGCTGAGCGTTCCGAACAGTGCGGTGGCATTCTGGGTATGGCCGCTGGGGAAAGAATAGCCTGTAGCGGAAGCTCTTGCTCTTTCTACCGCAGTAAAGGACGGGTCGCGCACCCAGGGCCTTTCCACGCGGCAGAGCATTTTGAGAGAATTAACAGGCAGCGCGGACAAAAGATAGGCGAAAGTCATCCGATAGGCAAGCCTTCTGTCAATACACCAGTAAAGAACGCCTATGATGCCGAAGAGTGTGAGCTCCTCGCCGCCGTATGTCACAAAGAGAAAGAATAATTCACCGAGGGGCGTGCGGATTCCCTCCAAAAATTTTAAGAATTCCATAGTACCTCACAATCTGCTGCAGATGCAGCACTCAGATGTAGTTTCACAGGTATGTAATAATATCTGCAACGGATTGATTATACACCAGCGTACAATAAAAGACAAGAGCTGCGCCCGTTTGTTACGTGGATACGCTGTATGATTCTGTGTGTCGGCAGTATGCAGTAATGCGATAAAGAATAAAGGCGGAAAGTTGATCAATTATGCAAATTATCCGTAAAAAATGTAATGCAAAGAGAAATTATAAATATTTGTTGCCATTTCGAGGATTTGTATTGACAAAATAGATGTGATATCGTAAAATTTTCTATTATATGACGTATATATGAAAAGCAAAGAGCTTTCGGTGGTTCCAAATTCATTAGTTCCAAATTCATTAGTTCCAATAAGATGTTTTGTGCTCTTAATATTCACTTTTTCGTTGATGCGGATATTATGTGAAATATATTATGTTGAAAACATATAGTATTGCCGGCGGAAAATAATTCCTTTTGTTTGTTGAATATATAACAAAGTGTGATAACACACCGGCAGATGAGGTGTGTGAAAATATAGAAGCTGTAGTATGTGCTAAGTTTTTGAGACGTTTTGAAGTTTGCGGATAATCTATAAAGCACTGTGATCGGATCTTGAATTGTCTATGCTGTCTGTTCTTCTGCAGTTTTTTGGCATGAGAAGGCGAAGGTATGTGCAGAATGGAGATGTTGCGTATTGGGATTTGAGGAAGCACTTAACTGAATGCCTGTCTCGATGTAAATGTCAATCGCTTTTTCCTTAGAATATCACAATGTATTAGCACATCGGGTGCTTTTTTGTGTTTCACAGAAAATGCACTGAGTGCTTTTTGTTTTTTTCGGAGGCAGAGCCGGTTGCCGGTTCTGCTGATGTCGGATTACTGCTTTTCTTAGGATGTGGGTTAGTATATATGGTTTTTGGGGAAATGAGGATGTTTTCTGATTCGCTCGTTATGGCTTAGAGAAACTCTCGTTTTATCTTGTTCTGTATTCTGCTGTCCCACATCATTTTCAGTTACAGTGAGGAGATACAGATGAAGAAAAGATTGATTGACTACTTGATGGCAAGTGCGGGCGGTAATAAAGGAATTACCTTTGCGGGCGAAGCGAAGGAGATATTTGTCTCTTACAGAGAGTTGCTGGAAACCGGATATGGAATAAGCAGAAAACTGTACGACTGCGGAGTCAGACAAGGGGATAAAGTAATAATTTATTGTAAAGATACGGTTAACTTTGTTTACGGATATTGGAGCTGTCTGATAGGCGGATATACAGCAGTACCGATAGATGTGAAGAATGAAGTTGACGGTATTTTTTTTGACAGCAGATTTCATGAAAATGGTTATATATTGACTGATTTTTCAGACGAGCTTGAAGGTAAAGTAAGGAATGTCATCAATATTAATGATCAAATGAGCAGAAGCGAGTGGACATCGGAGAGCGTTGCCGGTTCGACTGATATTATATATATCCAGTATTCATCCGGAACCACAAGCAAAACGAAGGGGGTAATGGTCCGCGAAAGGAATCTTATTGCAGATGTGCTGGGACTGATCGACAGAATGCAGGTGACCGAAGATGATGTATTTCTCTCATGGCAGCCGCTGACACATTGCTATGGAATGATTACATATCATATCGTTCCGCTTGTA
>JAIKWF010000118.1 GCA_024685005.1 Lachnospiraceae bacterium | reverse complement strand
CATCAGGCTGCAGGAATCAATGGCGTTGGTGATGCCCTTTGCCACAGCCTCCCGCTGCACACCCAAAATATCCGAAAGCCAGAAGCTCTGGGGCGCCTGAGCTGTTCTGGAATGGGCACGGCTGGGCACATCCGTTACCATCCCCTCGTCATCCACCAGGATCACGGTCTCTTTTGCCAAATTCACGGTAATGGCCGATCCGTTTTCCTTTACGGATGCGATATTGGCATCGATCAGATTGTTGTCGATAAGGGGCCGCACACCGTCATGGATCAGAACGATATTGTCCTTCTCCCCATATACTTCCGCCGCTGCCTGAAGTCCGTTATAGATTGACATCTGGCCGGTCTCCCCGCCGGGTACGATCTTACCGATCTTATCCAGTCGGTAGCGATACTTCATCTCCTCCATGTAATCGATCCAGCCTTCGATACAAACTACGATGATCCCATCGATATTCTTATGGTACTGGAATTTTTCCAGGGTATGGACAATGATGGGTTTGCCGTGGATCATCAAAAACTGCTTTGGCTTGTCCTTCGTATGCATTCGTCTGCCGGATCCTCCGGCGAATATTACTGCGATGTTCATTGATTCCTCCGTTACACTCTATATAGAATTCTTACTCTGCGCCGCTCAAATTAAAACTCAGCGCTTAAATCTGGCTCAGCATTTTTTCCACTTGTCTTCCATAGGAAAGAGTCTCTTTTGCTTTCCGGTAGCCGCTGGCGGCAATTGCAAGCCTCTCATCTTCATGGGTCAGATAGTACCGGCAAAGCTCCAGCGCATGCTCCATACTTTCATAATACACGAAATCTTTTCCCGGTTCAAAGTAATCCAGAAAATCCTGCTGATAATTTGTCAGCAAAAACCCTCCGCAGCCTAAAATATCCAGCGCTCTAAGTGGCATACCGCTATGTATGCTGCGAAGAGAAATGTTCAGATTGATCTTAGCACACTTGATGGCAATCGGCGCCCTTTCATAGTAATCCGCTTTTCCCATATTCAGGACTTTCGGCAGATCCGGGGTCCGTTCCGGTGTAAAAAGCCGGACCTGAAACTCCTCCGCCAAAAGTTCCAGCAGCTTCCGGCGTTCCATTGCTGTAACTTTTCGGAGCAAAAAGTAATTGGCCAAAACCCATTCTGCGGTCTCCATGCCATCTCCCTGAGCATATACAGGACATACTTTTTGAATCCGCTCCACAATATCCGGTGTAAGCGCCGGCTCGATCACATCCATGCCATATAGCTGAAGCTGGGTCTGCAGCAAACCATCCACATAACCTTTTGTATATTCATCCAGTTCTGCCAAATGCCGGAACATGTGATTATGGGTTTCGGAATATGTCGATCCTATGAACGTGATCTGACTTTCGTAAGCTGCATGATCCGAAGCCGTAGGCTCCAGAGTGTCATACACATCAGCGGCAGCTCCCATGGGAAGATAGAATATATTTTTCACGCCCAAGCCCTGTAATCTGGCCACCTCAGTGCTGTCAAAATGGAAGATCCTGTTCGTCTCCAAGAGTGCCGTTTGCGAATAGGCCATGATAAAAGGACTGTCATAGATCCAGGACACATACTTTGTGCGGCATGCCTTGCAAGCGATAGCCGCTGTCGGGAAGTAATTGAAGGAAAAAACAAACGCCGGCTTTACTTCCAAAATACGGTTTGCCACCCTTCCGGCCAGTTCCTCACTCGATCTGGCATCTTCCTCTTGAAACAGAAACGGCATTTTTTCAATCCCATATCCCATGCTTTCGAAGATCGGTATGATGTATCTGTTTCCAAAACTGTCCCATTCCAGGAATAAGATTATATCTTTATCCATCTTTAGCGCAAGCTCCCACTTTGTCCGCATCCCACAGCCTTTTCCAACCGGTACGGCTCTTCCGGTTCAGCCGGAACAAACAGCTGTCCTGATCCGATTTTGCTTCGTTGTTATCATACAAAAAAGAAAAAGGCAGACTGCGCCGCCCTTTTCCGACTGTATCAAAACTTACATTTCCGTTTTTGCTTTCGCTACCATTACCGATGCGATCTGATAGAAAATCTCGATAAAGGGAAGAATGCCTTCCTCCAGCACTCTGGCAACTTCGTTATTATCCTTGGACTCCACAGCCTTGATCAGCTGCTGCATGATGTCTTCCACGCCATCACGGTTGATGATCACTTCTTTTTCATTGATCAGCGCCAGCGTTCCGTTCAGGATCTCCACGATGTAATTGATCCCGTCAAAGATCTGATTCTTGAAATCCTCCGTATCATCCTTCTCATCCCCGCGAAGCTCCGGAAGGATCTCACGGATTGCCGGAACCAGACGCAACGCATAGTTCCCGCCATCAGCAAGGGCTTCGTACTGCAGTCTTCTTACATCATCCATAGTTTTCCCTCTCCCTTTTATAGCTGTAACCCATTTACTTTCTGCCAAAAACTGCGGCAGATCCGTCAACACCAACTGCATAAATTGTAACACAAATATGAGCTTTTTTGAACAATCGCTTTTATCATTCTTTATCATTCTTTATCATTTTTTGCAAATCTGATAGTCTCCACCAAACAGGATATCCCGGTCCACGGTAAAGTCCATCATACCTGCCATTTTATTCTCAGTCATATCCCGGTACAGATCCTGATAAACCATCGCCATATCGATACTGTAAATCGGAATATCATCCACCACCCATCGCTTCGCTCCGCCGCTTTTTGCCATAAGCTGCCAAAGTTCTTCCACCTTCGTCTTATAGCCTATACTCAGATCCCGCGCCGAATACTCGCATGTGTACTCCCTGGTACTTCCGTCCAGATCCGTATAGCTTCCCTGAAATTCCTTGATAAACCGGTAAGGTACATTGGCCAATACTTCGATATGATGGATAAATGTGCACGCCTTATCGATATTATCAAGACCGATCCCTATTTCTTTTGTTCCAAGATCAAACATGAGTGAAAAAGGACTGCCTTCACCAAATGAGTTTGAATTATCCATCCTAACAAACTCGCTTTGGTATTTCCCCCAAACCGCAAAGGAATGCATCGGGTGTCTGGTCCTTTGAAAGTCCTCTCTGGCCAAAGCGACGTTTCCCAGATATCCCACTGCCGATTTCGTTTTTCTTCTGTCATAGGTGCCTTTATTGCTGAAGTCAAAACTGTATGTGGGAATTAAAAGCGTTCCTCCCGGGCCGACCAGCTCTTGCAGATAATCCAAAAGCAAATTCCCGTCAAAAGCTGCTCCGGTTCTTTTGCACTTCCATATGATCCAAAGCAATTCAGACGAAATATACAAGGTATCGTTTTTCTTAATCTCCACAGGATCCAATACGGAGAGCCATTCATACTGATCTCTGAAATCACTCATCATCCACCTCAACTGCCTTAATCAGTCCGTTTTCCTTTAATTTTTCCTGAATCCCAATGAGTTCATAGGGCGGTACGCCTATGATCCTGCTGATCTCAAACAGATCATTTGAGCCATCGGCATAAGCGATATAATTGAACATCGCTGTAACCTCACCACGAAAGCCCTTTTGCGAAACAGTCGGATACAGCCCCCTTTTACCAAGCTGGGGCTCACAAAGAACTGTCATTTTATACTTTTCATTTGCCTCCATGCAATCTATCCATTGCACCATGGTATCATATGCTCCTGCAAGTCCCTCAGGAGATATAAAATTCATATCATCTGCAGATGTATGATACTCTGGGTACTTGTTGTATTTAGAACGACAAAACCCAACCACCGGAAGATCCACTCCCGGAGCATTATACTGCCTCTCATCCGATCCCCGGTCTAAAAACGAATACTCCGAAAACTTCTCCTTTTCTTTCAGAATGCTTAATAAGGATCTGTCCGCTATGGTATTACCATATCTGGAATGAATAATGGAATAGTCCCTGTCATCTCCCACGCAGGAAAGCACTACGCCGGCAACCAGCTTTTCTTTCAGGGTTTCCAGATTCCGGCTTAAATAAGTAATAGCACCTATGGTTTCCGGGTTGAATACAAATCGATAGGTATATCTGCGATTGCCAAGGGATTTCACATATTTGATCAGCTCCGCCAGAACCACCGGTCCGGAACATTCATTGTTCGCCATGGACGGATGACAAATGTAACTTGTAACCATTATCTCTTTGCTGCTTTTCCCGGGAAGGATCAGCTCCGCATAAGTCATACTGCCCTCCGTAAGCTCACTGTCAATATACATATGATATCGTCCCTCCGGCAAAGCATCCAGGCAATTTTGACTCATGCAAAAACCATATCTCTCCTTGTAATAGGATGTAACATAGGGAATAACCGCGGGCTGATCAGCCTGTGTATATACATATTTTTTCAATTCATCGAGTGATACCAACCTGTCCACCGGCGTTGAATAGCCCATAACATGAAGATTGTTATCCTTCATATCGATGATTTTATTTTTTGCGTCATCTTCTATGTAGGCCTCCCGGATCCTCCACTCCTTTGGAACTGTCCAGTCAAAAACCTCTGTCCCCGAAGGAACTTCATGTATTATAAATTCCAATCCGTCCTTTTTCAGAAAGTCAGACAGGATACCCAATGTTCCCCTGACACCTTCTCCCGTTAAGCTTCTGCAAAGGGGAAAGATCTTTCCTGCCAGCTCATACATCTCACGACCTATATCCAAATGACTCATTCTTCCGCTCTCCTTATTCTCTGCAGTCTTTTTTCATAGCTACACCTATTTATTATTTTACCATAATTCCGTTGTTCATTATAGAAAAATGTAATCTTCCAGCGCTCATCGGTTTACATAATTTCTATTGAATTGTTTACTAAATTTTGCTAAAATCAGTATAGATGTTTGATAATATGAAACAAACGGGAATCGTAGGAGGAACAATCCATGCTCACTAATAAAACAATTCTTGTAACCGGCGGTACCGGTTCTTTCGGCAATACCTTCGTCCCCATGACTCTGAAACGGTATGATCCCCAAAAAATAATCATTTACTCCCGAGATGAAATGAAACAATGGAATATGGCCAAGAAATTTAAAGGCGATCCCCGTGTTCGTTTCTTTATCGGCGATGTTCGTGACAAAGACAGATTGTATCGTGCTCTTAACGGTGTCGATTTTGTTGTACATGCCGCTGCGACTAAGATTGTTCCAACTGCGGAATACAACCCTTTCGAATGTATCAAAACCAATGTAAATGGTGCCATGAACCTGATCGATGCCTGTATCGACTCCGGCGTTAAAAGGCTGGTTGCTCTCTCTACCGATAAAGCTAGTGCACCGATTAATCTGTATGGCGCTACCAAACTTTGCTCAGACAAGGTATTTATTGCAGGAAATGCCTATACCGGTGGCAACACAAAATTTGCCGTCGTGCGTTATGGCAATGTTATGGGTTCTCGCGGCTCCGTTATTCCCTTCTTCATGGAAACCGCCAAATCCGGGAAACTCACCATCACAGACAAGCGAATGACCCGCTTTATGATCTCACTTGAACAGGGTGTAGAGCTGGTTTGGCACGCTTTTGACGACATGGAAGGCGGCGAAATATATGTCAAAAAAATCCCCTCCATGAATATCTGTGATATTGCGACAGCGGTTGATGCCAATGCAGAACAGGTGGAAATCGGTATCCGTCCCGGCGAAAAGCTTCATGAGCAGATGATCGGTGTGGAAGACGCACTTTATACATACGAATACCCCGAACACTTCAAGATTCTTCCGCAAATTTGCACCTGGGGTTCCACAGATATTATGATAAAAAACGGTAAACGTGTTCCGGAAGGTTTCAGTTATACATCTGACAACAACTCTGAATGGATGACGATCGCTCAGCTTCAGCAGTGGATCGATCAAAACAAAGACAAAATAGGAAGCATCTGATTATGGACAAATTAGCTCTTTTGGGTGGAAAACCGGTATTTGAAAAGCGAATAGGCTACGGGCATCAATACATAGATGATGCCGATATACAGGCAGTCGTTGATGTATTAAAGAGCGATTTCCTTACCTGCGGTCCTAAGATTGAAGAAGCAGAACAAAAACTGTGTGAAATCACCGGCGCAAAACACGCTGTTCTTCTTTCCAACGGTACTGCCGCATTGCATGCAGCGTGCTCTGCCGCCAATATCGGACCCGGAGATGAAGTTATCACCACACCCCTGACTTTTGCAGCTTCTTCGAATTGCATACTATATTGTGGTGGAAATCCTGTTTTTGCCGATATTAATCCTGACACATACAATATCGATCCGGATCAAATCGAACGACAAATAACTTCAAAAACAAAAGCGGTTATTGCCGTAGACTTTACCGGACAGTCTGTAGAAATTGACGCTATACGCGACATCTGTGATCGCCACAATCTTATCTTTATCGAAGATGCCGCGCATTCTTTAGGTACAAAATACAAAGGCAAATCGATTGGTTCCTGTGCTGATATGACAGAGTTCAGTTTTCATCCCGTCAAAACCTGCACTGCAGGGGAGGGGGGTGCCGTCACAACAGACAATGAAGATCTTTACAAAAAACTGGTTCTTTTCCGGACCCACGGGATTACAAGAAATCCGGAATGGTTAGAAGGCGACAGCGAAGGAGGCTGGTATTACCAGCAAATCTCCCTCGGATATAATTACCGGATAACCGATATGCAGGCTGCGTTATTGCAATCTCAGCTCAATAAGCTCGATCTATTTGCCAAAAGGCGCAAGGAACTCGTAAAGCGATACGACTCTGCATTTTCGGAGATGCCGGAGATCATTGTTCAAAAAGAGATTCCGGATTCTGATACTGTTCGGCATCTATATATCCTGCAATTGAATCCGGAATTGCTGCGTTGCAGCAGGCGCGAGTTTTATGATGCGCTTCAGGCTGAAGGTGTTGGCGTAAATGTTCATTACATACCTGTCTATTCCTTCCCTTATTATCAAGAACTCGGATATAAAATGGGCAGTTGTCCGAATGCCGAACGTTTGTATAACCGTATTATATCTATTCCGCTTTTCTTCGGAATGACGGATTCTGATCAGGAGCACGTCATCGAGGCAGTAAAAAAAGTAATAACTTATTACAAAATAGCATAGGAGGCAAAACTTATGTCTGAAAAAAAAGCAGCTACTAAGGCTAATCCCAAGGTTGCGTTTGTTACCGGCGGCGGAATCGGTTTAGGAAAAACTCTCGTTGAAGAGTTTCTTCGGGAAGGATACTCTGTAGCGTTTACCTATCGAACTGAACACGAATTTGTCAAAACAGCTCCTCAAAAATACAAAAACCGTGTTTTACCGATCAAGGCTGATGCCTCCGACTTCAGCCAGGTAACCGCCTCTGTTGAACAAGCTATTTCAAAGTTTCAACAAATCGATGTTTTAGTTAACAATGCCAGTTCTACCAAAGATGGTCCGTTAGACAGATGTACCCCTGAAGGATTTGATTATACAATGCGGAATACCCTTTTTCCTGTTTTTAATTATTCCAAAGTTGTATCCGAATACATGAAACAGGCCGGTCATGGAAAAATAATTAATATAGGTTCCGTTAACGGGATTCATGGCCGGGAAGGAAGCGTGGGTTACACTACTGCCAAAGCCGGCATCATCGGCTTCACAAAAACAATCGCTAAAGAGCTTGGCAAATATCCCATCAACTGCAACGTTGTCGCTCCCGGCTATATCGCAACAGAAGGACAAGAGAAAACAAGTGAACTGATAAAAAAATTAGTTCTTAGTGAATGCTATATTAAAAGACTTTCAGATCCAATCGCAATCTGCAATATGGTTCTGTTTCTGGCAAGTGAAAAAGCTGACAACATCACCGGCCAGGTTTTTCAGGTTGACTGTGGCCAATGGATCTAAGGGAGGGATGAGTCATGATCCTTGGAACAGTCGAATTAGGATTGGCTTACGGAATAAATAACGTAACCGGAAAGCCAAATCAGCAACAGGCATTTAATGTTCTTGGAACAGCGTGGGACTGCGGCGTCAGAGAATTGGATACCGCTGCCGGCTACGGCGAATCCGAAACCCTTATAGGATTATATCAGGAAAAAAGCGGTCACTCCTTTCTTATTGATACCAAATTGCCGGTAAGGATTGAAAAGGAAAGTATCCCCCCCAGCTTTTATGAAACATGCAAAAGACTGAAGACAGATAAAATCCATCTATTATATTTACACTCCTTTGCGCAGTGTAAAGAACAAGATACTATTTCATTTCTGCACGAATTGAAAAGTTCGGGAAAAATCAATCACATAGGAGTATCCATCTACGATCCGGAAGAAATGTCATACATCATTGATAATCTTCCCGATGTCGATACGATTCAGTTTCCTTTCAATGTATTTGACAGTCATAGATGGAAAGAGAATAACCTATTGTCGAATGCTTTAGCTGCCGGAAAGCATTTATATATCAGAAGTGTCTATTTGCAAGGATTGATCTTTCGTCAAAAAAATGACCCCCTTGTGGTAAAAATGGGAGCCTCTGATTATATTGCCAAATTTAACGATGTATGTAACTCCTTAAACTTATCTGTTCAGGAATTTGCTTATCAATATGTTCGAGCAAACAATATAGAAAACATCATCATAGGATGTCAAACGCCGGAAGAGGTAAAAGACAATGCTCAGTTTGATCGTTCTTCTGTTAAAATATCAGCAAGTATGATTGAAGAAATAGAACACTATATGGTTAGCATTCCAACTATAGCCATAGATCCAAGAAGGTGGAAAAACTTATGAAACATATAGCTATTATCCAAGCCAGAACAACTTCATCAAGACTTCCCGGAAAGGTGCTGTTGCCTCTTTGCGAAAAGTCCATCATACAAAATATTACAGAACGCATTTCACGTTCTGCCCTTTTAGATGAAGTAATTATCGCAACTTCAAGTGACAAGAGCGATGATGTGATCGATCAGCTCTGCAGGAAAAACAACATCAACGTATTCAGAGGCAGTTTGGACAATGTTTTAGAGCGCTTCTATCTATGCGCTTTGAAGCATAATGCTGATGTCATTATACGTTGCACTGCTGATAACCCATTTGTTGATGCCGAAATTATTGACAATGCAATCAAAACATTCAAAAATCTGGATTTGGATTATTTATCCTACAAAAAGCAATTACCTCTTGGTATGAGCGTCGAAGTGTTCTCTTTTGCCGCTCTAAAAAAGGCATATAACAAAGCAACCGACAACGAGTGTCTCGAACATGTAACACCATATATAGTTGATAATCCATCTCTTTTTCGTACATTAAAATATAATGATACAGCCGCAGAAGATAATTCAAAAACACGCCTTACAGTAGATACTCCGGAGGACTATGAGCTTGCATCCTTGTTATACGATTATTTTGGATCAAACAATTTCCATTATCCCGATTTAATGCAAGTACTCCTAGAGCATCCCGAATGGAAATCTATCAACAGTAATGTTCGGCAAAAAACAACGCAGTATAAAGGCGAATTTAACGAGGGCCGATCAAATGAAGGAACATTTTGAAATAGATAATATACCTGTAGGAAAGAATCATCCGGCTTATATAATTGCTGAGATGTCGGCGAATCACCTTCAAAGCATTGAACGCGCCAAAAATATTATGCTGGCCGCCAAAAATGCCGGAGCCAACGCTGTCAAGCTCCAATCCTTCCGACCGGATACCATTACCATAGACTGTATGGGTGAAGAATTCATGGCAACAAAAGGGAGTCCCTGGGAGGGCCAGAATCTTTATCACCTCTACGAAAAAGCATATATGCCATGGGATTGGCACAAAGATTTGTTTCTTTACGCCAAAGAAATAGGCATAACTATTTTTTCATCTCCCTTCGATCCCACTGCAGTTGATCTCCTGGAAGAATTGAATGCACCTGCATATAAGATTGCATCCTATGAAATCCTTGATATTCCGTTGATCAAAAAATGTGCAAAAACCGGCAAGCCTATCATTTTATCAACCGGAATAGCTACTCTTTCAGATATTGAGCTTGCTGTAGACGCATGCAAAAAAGAAGGAAACGATCAAATTGCCATACTAAAGTGCATCTCCCAATATCCGACTCCATATGGCGATTTAAATTTACGAACTATTCCCAATTTGGTTGAAACCTTTGGCTGTGTGGCTGGTCTGTCAGATCATTCTATGGGATCCGCTGTCGATATCGCCGCTGTTACACTAGGTGCATCGATCATAGAAAAGCATCTGACTCTTAAGCGTTCCGACGGTGGTCCTGACGGTTTGTTTTCCATGGAACCGGATGAGTTTTCGCAGATGGTAAGTGATGTCCGTAATATAGAATGTGCTCTTGGCAAGGTAAACTACGGTCTCACACCCTTTCAAACGAAAGGACGAAAAAACGCCCGCTCTCTCTATGTTGTTAAAGATGTTAAAGCCGGCGAACTTTTCACAGCCGAAAACGTGCGCTCCATACGTCCCGGAAGAGGCCTCCCTCCCAGGTACTACGCTGACATTCTCGGTAGGGCGGCT
>JAIKWF010000107.1 GCA_024685005.1 Lachnospiraceae bacterium | reverse complement strand
ATAAATGATATTACCGCTATAACTCTCCTGTATACTTCCCGTGGCAACGGGAGCCATAAGCATTTTCAGCTTCCTCTTCACATCAAAGCTCATAACTTTGTCTTCTGTGCATCCATCCACCATGGTAACCAGATGCATGGGAATACCTCTTTTCTGTAAAAAAGCAGACACACGCGCTACCGCTACGATCAGTGCTTTCTTTCCCAATTCCTTCAAAAGGGAAACATTCTTTTCCAGAGACGGACCAGCCGCCACAATGATAACCGGAATCTCTCTCGTCGGGATGCAAGTAAGCAATCCGTCAATCACCGCATTTTGCTCCAGGAGCGACAAGGCCTTAAGCTCATTCCGGCAGCTTTGCTGCGCAAAAAACTCTCTTGTGCCGATATCAACCCGCATATAAAACGTTGCATTCTCAAAAATCTCGTTAAATTCCGATTCGTATTTCTGATATATGTCCCCAAAACCATATGCCTGCAGGATCGCACAATGATAGATATTATAAGTATCCACCCTACTCTTTATCACTTCCGCAAGCTTCTCTTTTGCATCCTCATCCCAGCCTACAACAATGTCCGTGTTCTCATCACAGATCAGGTCAGAAAAGTCATCCATAAAGCAGGATAAGAGGAAGTTCCTTTCAATGGGTTCCCAAATGATCATTTTTATCCTGTCGTCCAAGCCTGCCCGAAGATGCTTAATGATCTTTCCGTTTCCGATACCGATAACAAATACGACAAGCGTATCCTCTGACAAAGCAGAAAGAGCCTGTTCCTGCAGCCCGGGATCATCCCCTTTTTTATACCGCAGAACAAACTCTTCATCTGAAATCACGCCCTTTGTCAAGGCCAGAGCCTTGACTGAGGCGTGATACTGTTCCATATATGCTTTTTCATTGATCTCAATCACAATCAGCGACCTCCTGCATTTCTCACTCCGGTATCGAAATCATCCTTCATCATTTTACCATATCTGGAACCGTTTGTCTTAAGATTTTCAGCGGATTCCCGCCCCTTCACTCCACCAGCTCAACCCCGCCCGGCTTCTTCTCGGAGCTGGCGGGTGTGATGGCCTTGTGAAGGTCCTTCTCGGGGTACAGAATGTCCATGAACAGATCCTCGATCTGAGCCCGGTGCACCGGCTGGTGGTCGCTTCTTGGCATGAAGCCACCGGCCATTTGCTTATGGCCGCCGCCGCTACCGATCCCCTCCAATGCCTTTCGGATCAGCTGCCCCGCGTCCACTTTTTCCGGAATCTCGCTGCGAACGGAAAACTTGATGCCCTCCGGCCGGGCGGCATATACCACTGAAACCGTGATCAGTTCCAGAGACAGGATGAAGTCCGAAATGATGGCGATCATGGCGTCGGGACAATCAAAGGGTATGGATGCAAAGCCCACCTCATCGTAGATCCGAATGCTTTCGATGGCCGCCGCATAGGCGTTCAGATCGGAAAGCTCCATAACATTTGCATACATCCGGGTGATCTTCTCCTGATCAGCCAGCTTGAACACGTAGTCAAACATGTCCACGTCCAGATCCGTGGTGCCCCTGATAAAATCAGCGGTATCCATCTTGATGCCATACGCAAGGGCAGCCGCAGTATCGGCATCCATCGGCGTATCTGTTTGGAAAAAATATTCCGCGATCAGCGATGCACAGGCCCCCACTGCCCGCACGTCTTTGTATTTGTATTCACAGGGGATATAGGTGGGATGGTGGTCGATGCAGGCCACCTCGTCCCCGATAAAATCAGTCAGATTGGCGTTGTATTTCTGGGAATCCACGGTGACGATATAGTCTTCCTCTTTCATGTCCGCGATCTCCGTGGGCCCCGCTGCATCGATGCCAAAAACGGAGAGCATTTTTTTCGTGCTCATGCGCTCAATGGAGCCGTCGTAGCAGATGGATGCTTCTATTCCGTGGGCGTACAGAAAACGCTGCAAGCCGAATGCGCTTGCTATGGCATCCGGATCCGGATAATTATGAGTCTGTATATAGATGCGATGCCCCTTTAAAAGAGCCACCAACGCCATAGGATCATTTTTTTCCATCGTCTTTTCCTTTCGTTTATAGCCGGCAAGAAGTTTAAGAATAATGACACACGATTTGGCTCGTGTGCCTGTTTATTTTCTTAGTCATCAAACAAATAAGCGTATTTTCTGCGGGTTTGCATCAGGATGGTGAATACCCTTTGCCTGACAGTGTCCGGGTATTGCCCTTTCGCCTTGTCAAGAACATCTGCAATCTCGCGCTCAGTATAGTGAAATCGAATCGGACTGCCATACAGTTTTTCTGCGATATCAAGCTGCTCATCAAAATCATCGCAAAATGTTTTGGGCTTAGCCCGATCCATGAGCTGTATGGGATCTGCTTCAATTGGATATTCCAGCGTTGTATCCGACAATAGGCCGGCACCATTATCAAAAATCAGTGCCTTCTGATAAACGTTTTGTGCGTCCACCAATACCGCAAGATTATGAGTGTGACGGTCTTCATTTAGAAAAAGCGCATCCAACGTCAGTATTTTGGCCATATATATCCCGAAATCCCTGATGCCTGTAACACGTTCCACTTGCTCCACCAGAGTTTCCAGACGCTTGGTATGGTCCGATATGGAATAAATCGTTTTGTTTAACCCACATCCGTAGTATTGCTGAAATAATCGTTCCAATGTGATCAATTGCCGATCTTCTGTAAAATCATGGCTTTTGCATCCGTTAAAAACCTGACCGTTATAGCTGATAGATTCTAATTCATAATCCACATATTCAGAAGGAGCTAACGTACTGTATTTGAGCACCTTTGAAATAACATATTCCGCAAGTCCTTCATAACCCAGATAGTCTGTCTTATACCAGATACCATTTCTCTCAAACTTCAGCTGGTTTCCCTTGGAGGATTGTCTGTTTTCTTCTTTACGATCTGCATCAAACAGTTCTATCATAGTGCACCCCCTTATGATTTAGCGTTCAAGTCTGATCCAAAAATCATCCTCTGCCATGCGGCCCTCCGTTTTTTCTATGATCATAATGGGATCGTAGAAAGGAATGTCAAGGCGCTTGAGTTCAAGCTTGATCTTGTCTCTGGTCCGGGGAAAGCATCTTGATTCCAAAAAAGCTTCGTATTCCTCAAAGGACGGCTCTGTATTAACGCCGAAAGCCCGATAGAGCGGAGAATCGGTATAGTTGCGAATTTCAACTTTTCTGGCCGGTTCATCCACATCGATGATGGTACACAGGAGATTCTTATACATGTAATGGAGGCGGAGTTTCAGTTTTTTCTCCGGAAGCTCCAATTTCTCCGCCAATTCAGGCTTGCGGGACAGAAGTTCCACCAAAGTTACGATGGGACCTGTAATCTCGCCTTCCAGACTTTCCCAATGCTCAACCGTCCGCTTGCTGACGCCGACAAAGATGGCAAATTCCTTTTGGGTCATATGCAAAAGGCGTCTGAGCTGCTTTATATCATCTTTTCCGATTGTTTTTCTGATCACGTATTTTTTGTCCATAGCATTAACCTCATCTACATTAAACCACAAATATTGTGATAAATCAAATAGATTTTACCGCAATTTTTGTGGCCGAACTGCATTCCGGCAATCAAACCTGCAAACAAACAGGCACACGATGTAAGTCGTGTGCCTGTTCTTGTTTTGTATAAGAGGAAAAATACGTTCAAAGCTTCACACTTTTCTTTCTACTCCATTTGGAGTATTTCTTCCCTTTGGATACGTTTAATACCACTTTCCCATTATACAACGTTGAATCCTCAACACACAAGACAAAATCCCTTACCTCCTTGACTTTATATCGCTGTAGCGATATACTCCAATTAAAAGGAGGAATTCCAAATGATCGTATATCACGGAAGTGACCATATCCTGGAAAAACCTGAATTCCACGGCAGTAAACGTAATAACGACTATGGATATGGATTTTATACAACAGAAAATATCGAATTAGCCAAAGAGTGGGCATGCTCCGATCGCAATGACGGATTTGCCAATTGCTATGAGTTGGAACTTGATTCCCTCTCTATTCTCAATCTGAATTCGCCGGAATACAACATCCTCAACTGGCTTGCTATTTTGACAAAATACAGAACCTATTGGCAAAACGGGAGTATTGCCGAGCAGGCCAAAGCCTATCTGCAGGAACAATTCTTTATCGATCCGGAAAAATACGATGTCATCATCGGATATCGGGCCGATGACTCCTATTTCTCATTTGCGCAGGATTTTGTCGCCGGGACCATCTCCTTATCGAAGCTTTCCGAGGCAATGCAACTCGGCCGGCTAGGGGAACAAATCGTATTAAAAAGCCCAAAGGCCTTCTCCCATATCCGCTTCAAGGAAGCTTTTCCGGCTACTGCTTCTGTCTACTTCGAGAAAAAAGCCACCCGCGACCGTGAGGCTCGCCGTGCCTATCGAACCGCAAGACAGGCAAATGACAACCTGGATGATCTGTTTATGATCGATATCATGAGAGAGGAAATCAAAAATGGGGATCCACGCCTACGATGAATCTTATATCACAGACTCACAGAAAATACTGGGACATGCCGTAGATTTTGCAGTGATGACCCTGCAGGTCGAACCAAAGGATTTCGGCAATGCGCTGGCTGTTTCAAACGCCGGAAAGCAATTTGCCTCCGGAAACCCCCGTTACATTGCCGGAATGAGCGGCTGTGAATTAGCCAGACTTGTACTTACAGAAACAAACACGCCCTTTACGGACGCCGAGGATGCCATGTATCTGGACAAAAGCCCGGAATATTGGGCAGGCTGGGCGCTTGCTTTTTATCAATGGCAAACGGGACGTTCTTTTATGGAAATTCTCAGCGCCGCGGACCTGCCGCAGATCATCTCCATGTATCCCGTTTATCACGAAATGGATATTACGCATTTTACGGATTTCATGGAAAAAATGATCAAAGAAAAATATCCTGATACCAGATTAAAAACACTGCGACTAAACTGTGGTTTATCACAATCCCAGTTGGCAGAAGATGCGGATGTAGCCCTTCGCCAGATCCAGTTATTTGAGCAGAGGCAACGCGACATCAACAACGCCGCCGCCACTACTCTTTTGAAGCTCAGCAGGGCACTTCACTGCAAAATGGAAGATCTGATGGAATGAATCCATCACTCAACCGGTTTCAATAATTCTCGCACTTTTTCAATGATTTTTGCGCCATTTTTAGCATTTTTTCAAAAGCACTGCCAGGCCTTCGAAATCCTCCGCAAAGCGCAGATGGAGACAACCTTCCTCCACCCTGATCTCGTCATGGGGGAAGGCAGCGTAGATGCGCATCTCATTCCCCTTCGCATTGCACGTCACGGATTTCTCAGCGGACTGCTCGACTGCATGTATTGCTCTCTCTTCTGTTAATTCTTTCACAAATCCATCCACAGATTTCTCTGCTGGCCCTTCCGCAGACTCTGTGGCAATTGGGCATCTTTCCGATAATGTCCGCTTTAATCCCCCCTGCAGCGGAACAACCACTTCCCTGCCCGCAGAATTCTCAAATCCATGCACCACAACCAAAGCAGCTCTTTCCGTGACCCTTACCACAACCTGCCACCCCTTTAAATGCCTGTAAGAAGTAACCCCTTCCCGGAAGATTCGGCTTCGACCGTCACGGATCACCGAAGCAATGGATCTGTAAAAAGCCATACCCTCATCTACCGCTTCCCACTGGGCAGCAGATAAGCTCTCCACGTCTCCCGACAAACACATTCTCCCCAAAAACGTGGCACTTAAGGAATATACGATCCTCTTGATGGAATCCTCTTTTCGCAAAACCGCCCAAATCTGAGACTGGGCCGGCAGGATCACGTGATGAAGATTTGCCGCGATCACCGGAATCTCAGTGCACTCATGGGCATCGGAAAAAGAAGCCATAGAGCAAAGAGACATACACAAAGGCTCCAGCCGGTGCCCACCGGAAGCACAGTTCTCAATCACGATATCCTTCACAGCATCGCGAATCTGTCTGGTAAAGTCCGCCGATGCTGCAGCATTTTGCAAAAGCCCCTCTCCCGGAGACTCGGCGCCGTCAACCCCGGGTCCAATGGTCTCGTTGTAATCGATCTTCAAATAGCCAAAACCATTCTCCCGAAGCATATCTATCACCTTCCGGCGCAGATACTCTATCGTCTCCGGCCGGCGCATATCCAAAAACCGCCTGCCATAGGTGGTAAGGGGCTTTCCGTCCCGATGGAGCAAAAGCTCCTCCCTGCCATAGATCTTCGCATACTTTGCCACATTCTCGATCTCAAACCAGATCCCCGGCACAAAACCTGCCTCTCTGATCAGATCCGCCGCATGCCGGATCCCCTCCGGAAACAGCGCCCCGGAGGGCTCATAGTCACCCATTCCCTGATCCCAGGGAATCCCCTCCTGCTTGTACCAACCACAGTCGATGACAAAATAAGCGATCTCCTTCCCCTTCAAAACCTCCAACAGCCTTTGAATATGTTCCTGAGAAGGATTGCCCCAGGTGCTGCAATACTCATTAAATACAATGGGAAGCTCCGCCTCAAGCGGGGCGCTTTGCAAAAATGCATCTCTGCCAAAGGAAGTCAGCCGCTGACAAAACAAAGTAAAATCACGCTCCCGCGCGCAGGATACGATAGCCACAGGACTTTCAAAAGACTCCCCGGGCCCGATTTTTTTCATCCAATTACCAAACTCCCGGTCTGCCAGACCGCCGGAAAAAGACAGCCCGTCGTCTCTTCTGTAAAAGTTCATCTGCCAGGAAGCATTATGCATCAGCATGGCACCCCAGAAAATATGATTCTCCTTATCATGCACCGCGCCAAAGGGGAAAAAGCCGTTCACCGGCATAGAACCCGCCTGACCAAAACGCTCACACCGCACACCGTGGCCGGACCAGGAGCGCTCTAAGCACAGTTCCTCCGCCGATCTTTTTTCCACCCGACCTTCCGCGCTCCAGGCGCTGCGGATCCTGAATAGCTCCAACGCCTCCGGCGCATCCTGGGGCAGATAGGGCGTAAGATAGGAGAGGGAAAAACTCTCCAGCATCTCCAGCGAAACCGCCCGATCGGTCCTGTTGCAAAAGCGGCTACTCATGGTCACAAACTCCCTGCCGTAGCAATAATTCAGCAAGTGCTGCGCCTCGTATCCCCGGTCATCCCGAAGGGTTGTGACGATCTGCAAACCATCCTCGCGCTTTTCCACATCCTGTCTGTCAAAGCGCAGCCTGCGGACACTCTCCCCGTTACGAAGGCTGTGGCCCTGAGAAAAACCATCGTTGTAGATATCCCCGGCAATCTTATACTGCGCCAAAGATTCCGGCTGCATGTCTTTTTCTTTGCCCATCTTCTCAAGAGGAAGAGGCATATCCGCCGGCAAAAGAAACAAGCTGCATATGCCGCACTCATCTGCGACATAAACAGCCTGCATATCTCCCAATATAAATTCACTGATCTTTTTTATTTGCATCTTCCGTTCCTCCCTCAGTTCATCTTACCTCCAACATACACCGTCAACCAAATGACCTCCACCGCCGAAAATACCAGCGGCATCATATATCTTCCGCTGACCGTAGGCGCCACAAACATCATAACCTCCGTCAGCAAAACAGGCAAAAGAGCCGCCAAAAACCGATACCGCCTTTTCCTGATGATCTCCACCACCGACAAAATACTCAGCCAGAAATAGGCCGCCACATTCAGAATCAGCCCAAAGCCGGGAATGTTCCAAAGAACCCTGTCCAAACTCCTTAATTTCTTCACCGTTCCGGAAGAAACAAACAGGTTATCGGCATACAGCTCATCCGACTTATCCATCTTGTTGGTCCACTGATAATAACAGGGCCTTACAAACTGACCCAGATCAAACATCTTATACGCAATGTTCAGAGAAGACTGGATATAGGAATCAGGATGCCTGAAAAACATCCGCACCCACAGCTTCAGATAATCCTTCACCTCTTCATCCGTGGCAGACTGCCGGAATCTGTACTTCACCGGATCAGTGATCTCCGGAGAATAAAGAGACGTTAGCTCCTCATAAGGCAAAAGCTTGCCGATGATCTCCTTCTCCTCCTCCGTCACATCCGCTTCATGCTCCTGCACATAGCGGGCAGTCATTTGAAACGCAAAACCAATGCCCTCCTGCCTGCCGCCGGGAGCCACCTTCCAGGCCGGCATCAGAAGCCCCATCCATATGAAATGGTAAAAAAGCACCGGCACCAAAAGGCAAAGCAGAACCTGCTTCCAGCGCTTCGGCGCAATGAAAAGACAGACAGGAATAGCCAGCACAATGAAATACACCCCGTTATTCCGAATCATGATCACCAGCAAAGCACAAAGAAGCAGCTCCACGGCATGCCGCGTCGATAAAAGCTCCTCTCCCTTTGTCTCCGCAAACTCCCATAAATCCAGCATCAGGACCATAAGACACAGAATATAAGGCACATCCTTC
>JAIKWF010000105.1 GCA_024685005.1 Lachnospiraceae bacterium | reverse complement strand
TCTCCGCTCTTTGTCTGGATCCTGCCGCAGATCATCACTCTCTTTTCGCCACCCTTCAGCAGAACAACGGATCCAACAGGTAACATATATTCATCAAACATAGTTCTTTATCTCCTTATATTGTATTTGTAGTCCTAATTTTACCACGGCCAATCAATCGAAAAATCAGACCAGTCAACGGAAATTCCTAAATCAACACCCAGAAGTGCTCCGATTCCGACTTCACCGGAAACGCCGCCTGTGGTGATGCTGCCGCCGGCATGTGCTTCTGCTCCGCCTGCGCCACCGCCAAGGGTTACATCCACATCAATACCAAAGATTGTAAATCCGCCGGAAACCTCTCCGTGAACAGCATATGCTCCTGCAGCTGCTTCTGCCTGTACGCCGAACTGCGCATTGCCGTCATCATCATAGATCACACCTGCACCTGCGCTTGCATTTGCATAAGCATATCCTACATCACCGGTGGCATTGGAATGAACATTGTAGTTATCTGTTCCAAGCTGCTGATCAGCTTCAGCATGGATTCCGCTTACGGATGCCTCTGCACTTGCACTGATACCGGGAGCAAAATTTCCATCTCCGTCAATGATACCCGCGCTGGCTCCGATAGCTGCTTCGCCATAAAGTGCGTAGACATTAAGGTTGGCATCATAGTACTCTCCGTCATAGCCGACTCCTACTTGTCCCACATAGCCGGAAACGCTGCCTTCCACTCCGACTCCTATACCGTCTTCCATGTTGGCCGATGCGCCAAAGGAAAAATCGGTTTCATATCCGGGCCCGTTAGCCTCTGCATACCATCCTCTCGGATCATCTGTGCTGCCGGATCCGTCACCACTGCCATTCCCGTTGCCGGCGCTGCCGCCGGAATTACCGGTGCCGGGGTTACCGCCTGCATTTCCTGTGCCGTGGCTTACGATCCTTTGCTCCGTCGTAGTATACGTGCTGCAGATGTCTCTCAGTCCGTTAGCCAGCTTCAATGTAACGACAGACTCTTTTCTCAGATCTGCCACACAGGTATCCAGTGCAGCTCTCACGCCGTCATAGTCGCAGGATAAGCTGTTCTTAATGCTCTCGATCCCTGCTGCCCTGTCCTTCAGGCTGGAAGAGCTGTTCTCCAGCACGCTGCAATTTGCCTTTACTTTTGTGGGTATAATCCAAAACTCCATAACGATAGAATCTCCTTCCTGCAATTCTATTCTGCCTCAACATACATCGTATTATAAAGTACTTTTCGATTTTTATGTTGAAAATGCGACGAATTGTTCATTTCAGACGACGAATTGCAATTTTCGGAGGGTTTTGAAAGCCTAAACGACCCCTTGGGGACGGGGTTTGTGGGTCAAAAAAGCGGCCGGCTGTGCCGACCGCTTGCAGTTTTCTTTCTTTTTCTCTATTTCTACTATTGCTTTTCTTCAACACCGGCTCGTCATGTTGTGATCCGGAGCTTTTCTTCTACTGTCCCTTCTTCATATCCATGATGGCATCGATGGAAGCGATGCATGCATTGCGGAAGCCTTCTTTTTCCAGGGCAGCGACGCCGCGGATGGTGGTTCCGGCAGGGGATGTCACCTGATCTTTCAATGCGCCGGGGTGCAGTCCGCTGACAAGCTGCAGTCTTGCGGAACCCAGGATCATCTGCGAGATGAGGGGATAGGCCATTCCTCTGGGAAGGCCGTATTTTACGGCAGCGTCTGCATATGCTTCGATCATCATGTCCACAAAGGCCGGTCCGCAGCCTGTGACTGCTCCGCCGATTCCCATAAGGTTTGTGGGCATGTCTGCTACCATTCCAAGGGCTGCAAAAAGGGTTTTGACTTCCACTCTCTCCTCTTTTTTCAGGGAGTTTTTATCTTCGAAAAGCATAACGCCTGCTCCTACCATGGCAGGGGTGTTGGGCATTACGAACTGGATCCTGACTTTGTCGCTGAGTTTTTCTGCATATTTGTCAAAATCCCAACCCGCTGCGATAGAAATCAGGGCTTTTCCGTCCAGCAGGGACGGGGTTTCGGGAACTACGGGCGCGCCGTTTCCCTGTCTGTCGTAAGCGTTCACTAACTTTTGCAGTACATCATCGATCTGAAAAGGTTTGCAGGCCATGATGATGGTATCTGCCGATTCCACCAGCTCCTGCAGGCTTGCCACCGGGGTAAAACCGATGTTTTTGGCGTTTTCTTTCAGTTTGTCCTGATGGGGTGCATAGGCAAATACGTTTTCACCTTTCATTTTGCCGCTTTTGATAAAGCCGCCGGCAAGTGCTTTTGCCATGTTTCCCATTCCGATAAATCCGATGTTTTCCATTGTTTCTGTCTCCTCATATTTTTTATCTTATTATCCGCCTCATATCCTGCATAGTCAGTTGCGGATTTTTTACATTCGATCGTCCGGAATTCGTCCTGCGGATGTTTTACACTCGATCGCCCGGAATCTGTCCTGCGGATTTTTCACACTCGATCGCCCGGAATCTGTCCTGCTGATATTTTTATCCGATGTAACTGTTCATACTCTCCCGACCGTGTGCCTGCCGGAATACAAATCTGCCGTGTTGTGATCAGTTACCAGTTAACTTGCGATCTCCGCTGCTTTGATCTGGCTGTCGTAATATTTTTCCAACCTGGGCCGGCATGCTTCAAAAACATCTGCCAAGGAGGGATCGAACTGTGTTCCCATGCCTTCTCTGATGATAGCGGCGGCATCTTCATAGTTCATGCTGTCTTTGTAGCATCTCTTGGATACCAGCGCATCATATACATCCGCAATGGCCATGATCCGGGCTTCCATGGGAATCTGGTCACCTGCAAGTTTATCGGGATAGCCGTTTCCGTTCCACCGCTCATGATGGTAGTGGGCCATATTTTCAGCGATCTGTACAAAGTAGG
>JAIKWF010000011.1 GCA_024685005.1 Lachnospiraceae bacterium | reverse complement strand
TTTCGAAGCGTCCGCCGTAACCAGGATCACTAATCAGGTGGATCAAAGCAAGCACAAAATAGCTGCAAGTTCTACCTTTGCCGAAGCGGAAGGATACGGAACAGATCTGTTTGCCCGCAAGGTAAAGATCACCGTAGGCAGCGAAGGCAGCGGTAGCGGCGGCAGCGGCGACGGAGACAAGGATAAAGACAAGGACAAAGATCAGGACAAAGACAAGGATAAGGACAAAGGCGCCTTTACCGGCGGTGTAGACGGCAAAGGAAACGGAGAGGACGGAACTCCCCTTAGCAAAGGAGCCAATTCACTGGCAATGGATGCATACCTGACAGGATATGATCAGGAAGCAGATCCTGCCGGCAGCGATTATTTCACGCTGGCCGCAAAGCTGAAGAAAGCTAAGAAGAATTCCATCCAGATCGGATGGAACAGTGCTCCCGGCGCTATGGAGTACCGGGTATATGCCACCAAGTGCGGTAAGGGCAACAAATTCGCAAAGGTTGCATCTGTCAACTCAACTTCCTATCTCTACACGGACTATAATGGGAAGAAGCTGAAAAAAGGAAACTACTACAGATTCATCATCGTTGCAGTAGACGAGAAGGGAGATGTGGTTTCCACTTCAAAGACCGTTCATGCAGCAACCTTAGGCGGCAAGGTGGGCAACTGCAAGAAGATCAAGACCAAGGCAAAGAAGAACAAAGCCAAAGTTAAGGTGAATAAGACCTTTAAGCTGAAGACCAAGCAGGTTGCGGAAAAGAAGAAAGCCAAGATCAAAAAACACAGAGCTTTGCAGTACGAGAGTACAAATCCGGCTGTTGCTACCGTAAATAAGAAGGGCACCATCAAGGGTGTATCCAAAGGCAGCTGTGAGGTTTATGTATATGCCCAGGATGGCGTGTGTGCAAAGATCAAAGTAACCGTGAAATAACTACGGCAACTGACAGATAACAGAATATTTGAATCATAACCGGTGACGGTAAAGGAGGCGCTTATGGTAGGAAAGACAAGGATGTTGGGAATACTGAAAGGAGCTTTTGCGGTCTTTTTGTCCGCGGCAATGACGCTGTCTTCTTTACCGGCGCCGGTTTTTGCGTCTCAAAATGCATCCCAAAATGCATCCCGAAACGCAGAAAGTATGCCGCAGCTTACGAAGGAAGCAGCGGGGATTGATGTGAGCCTGTTAAAGGAAGACAGTGTTCGGGAACGGAAGGAAGATAAGGAAAGAGAGCAGAGAATACGGGAAAGCAGCGCCGGATCAGACTGCGGCGAGCAGATTGCATCTGAGACAACGGATGGCGAAAACAGAATTTATCAAAGCGATATTTGCGACCTGATAGCCACCGTGAAAAACGGTGAAGAAGGTGACGTTTCCTTTGCGGGAGTGTCTTGTGGTGAAGAGCTTGCGCTGATGATCATCAATACAAATAAAAACGTGACCATCAGCATGAAGGAAGGAAAGACAACCACTTCGGATTGTATTTACGTGACAGGTTCGGATCAGTCCAGAGATACAAGACATATTACTCTGGATAACGTGACCATTGACAGATCAAATGTGGATGTGTTCTACCAGACCATAGAACTTGCCACGGGAGTGACAGCGGAAAGCAGAGCTGCCATGTACGGCATTTATTTTCCGGGCGCCGTTCTGAATTATGAAGGCGGATCGAAGGAATACATGGGTAAGCTGCGGCTTACTTTAAAGGGTGCTAACACGGTAAAGGGCGCCAGGGCATCCAATCTGAATACCCAGGGTGCTGCCTCCGATCCGGACGGAGTTGTTTCCGGCATCTGGGCCATGAATCTGGGAATTGACGGAGACGGTAGTCTGGATGTAACAGGACCGGAATGTGGTATTTATGTAAAAAGACAGTTTCTGATGCAGAGCGGATGCTTATCTGCTACTGCCTCCGGAACCGGATCGGATCTGAAATGCAATACCTCCCTTTTGACAGGGGGCTGCTTTGCAAATGCTGCAGATGGAAAGGTATACGGACTTCCTGTTTATAACGGAACGGTGAAAAACGGCGAAGCGGATCTTTGCGAGCTGAAGGAAAACACTGATCCCCAAACAGCTGCAAAGTATCCCTACAGAATAGCTTATACGGATGAAGCGGAGGCATTCCTTGGCTCCATGATCGGCAGAAAAATGCTCTCCGAAAAAGAAGCGGGGGAAGATTTTGTTTCGGCTTATGATATGGCGCTGACAGGGCTGGATGCTTATGGGATGGGCGGCTCGGTTTCCCTGTCTTACGGCATGAACTACGGCTTTGATATGGGACAGTCCCTGAGCATTGTGAATGCGCTGAAAAACGATCATCCTGAGTATTGGTGGCTGTGGATTGACAAGACCAGCCCGGGACCGGGTGGGGCTTCCGTTGTACTGCAGAATGCATACAGCGGTGCCAAGGTAGCTTCCAAGAGTGCTGAATTCGAGGCAGCGGTACAAAGGGTGCTTCGCAGATCCGGTGTTTGCGATCAAATGAGCGACTATGAAAAAGCATATGTGCTGTATCAGGCTTTGGCTGCTTCAGTAGAGTATAGTGCAAGCTATATGGATCAGTCTGCGGGCAGCGCCTTTACGGAAGGAAAGGCTGTCTGCGACGGTTATGCAAAGGCATTTATCTACCTGTTGCAGAAGCAGGGTATTGCGGCAAGTTATGTGGAAGGCTGGGGCGAGCCCGGAGGACTTGATACCGGCGGCGATATGCACGGCTGGGTCATTGCGGAGATTGGCGGAAAGTACTACTACTTCGATCCTACCTGGGATGACGGCGGAAATACGGCTTCCTTCAATAACTTCTGCCTGAATGAATCGGAGTTTCATACAAAAGGGCATACCGCAATTCCGGAGAATATGGGATATGACCTTCCGCAGGCAGCCCAGGATAGCTTAGGCGCACCGGCAGAAACAGTGACCATCACCGCAACCCAGGCGACGGGAGGCACCTTGTATCCGGACAATCTGAAGGTAGTAAAAGGATCTTCTGTTTTGATCACTGCAGTGCCGGAAGAAGGAAAGAGCGTGGACGCTCTGACCGTGGGAGGAACGCCTGCGCAGGTAACAGAGCAGGAGGACGGCAGTTTTTATGCAATCGTAAACACTATCTCTTCGGATCAGACGGTTGCGGTTACTTATAAAACCGGAAGCAGACAGAGCACTGTATTGTCGGCAGATCCGGCAGACCAGTCTGCTATGCAGGGAAAGAGCGTTACAGTAGGTATTTATGCCAAAGATAAAGGCGAAAATCCCCTTTCGAATAAATCCATCCGCCTGACGATCACCTCTTTGACAGATGCGGGATTTCAAAAGACAGTGCCCGGGCAAAGCACAAATGCATCCGGTCTGGCATCTTTTACCCTGACGGATCTTCCGGTAGGACAGTATCGCATAATTGCGGAGTTTTTGGGAGATGAGCAGAATCGTCCCGGCAAAACCTTCCTGTCTTTGACGATAACGGAATATGTCGTATATGAGGTAGGAGATTTCCTGTTGCAGCGTGTCGGCGGCGGTAAGCTTGTAAAGGGCACGGATTATGAGTACTCGGAAGAAACAGTGGGAAGTGATAAAATAGACGGTTCCGGCGTACTGACGATCCTTTCCGTAACGCCTATGATCATCTCCATGAAAGAAGACGTCAGCGTTTCCCATGACAGGATCTGTATTGCCAATCCCACCGGCAATCGTCTGCCCATGGCGGATATTACCCTGCGGGGCGTGGCCATCGACAGAAGCGGTCTGACCATTGAAGGTACGGCCTGCCAAGCAGGAACATATAATCCGAATTCGGATGATCGAAAGCTGGGAGCGGGTATTTTTGCGCAGACAGGATTGGAAGAGGCAGTGATCACACTGGAAGGCTACAACGTGATCACCGGCGCGGGAAAAGCAACAAAAGGGACTTTGAGTACGACAGTAGGTGAAAAAACGACAACGTATCAGAAGGAAACCAACTGCTATTATGCAGCCGTCAGTCACGGCAAGCTGACCTTTGAAGGAACGGGTAGTCTGGAAGCAATCTGCAAATCCGATCAGTCAGGTGCCTATGTATACGGTATCAACACAGGCTCCATGATCGTAAAATCCGGTACCATAACCGCGACGGCTGTGGGCAATAACGGCGAAGCGGTGGAAGGCATCTACGCATCCACTTTCGTCCAGGAGGGCGGAGAGGTTACTTCCACCTGCGGCGATAACACCTTTAAGGCAGACACGAAGGGTTTCCAGGTAGAAGGAATCGAATCCAGCAATTTCGGAATGTCGGGAGGAAGTCTGGAGCTTCAGCTCTTAAAAGAAGCTGCAGATAAGGACAGCGATTATCATACCGGTATCGGAGCGCTTAAGGTGGAATGCACCGGCGGAAAGATCCGGATCGATGGTTTTTCCAGAGGCTTTAATGTCTGGACTTCTGTAAATCTTTCCAACCTGACACTGGAGATCACGGATTATCAAAAGGCCTTTGCCTTAGGAACGGCAAATACGAAGGTTTCGATCCAAAGCGGTCTGTACAAAGATGGAAACGATGCAGAGCTTACGGTTTACGGAATGCCGGTTGCAGACGGATGTAAGGTTGAGATCGTATCCAAGGACGGAACAGACTGGTACAAGGTGAAGGACAACAGAGGGCTGGAGGTTACCGGCGGTGAAGAAGGTACGGATTACACCTTTACGGACGGTGTATTTACACTTTTAAAGGATACGCCCATGACCTTTACCATGCGGGAAGGCGTGGAGAAAGCCGATAACCGTATTGTATCCGGTGCGGCGGATCCCATCACTTATCAGATCACCCTTGACGGGGTAAACATCGACAGAAGCGCTGTGACCTTCGACGAGGTAGCAAGCTATAAAGAAGACGATATCATACACATTGAGCAAGGTGATCTGGAGCTGACATTAAAAGGCAGCAACACCCTGCAGGGTTCTTTGGAAAGAGGGATGACTGAAACTGTCACCTTCTATCCCGATAACACCGGCGTTATGGTGGAGAGAGGAAAACTGACCGTTGACGGAACGGGAAGCCTGACCATTAAAGAGCCCAATGCAGCCAACTATTCCGGCGGTATCGTTGCCTGTGAATACGTACAGAATGCGGGAACTGTTGATATCACTGCAGGAAAAACCGGAGCCGGATACTTCGGACTGCTGGTGAATACTTATAACAAATACAACCGGAATGAGTATACCGGCAGCGGCAATCTTACCGTTAACGGCGGGACATTAAAAGCCGTGGTTGACGGAGGTCAGTCGAAGGACACTGAATTTATAAAGGCAAGCGGCATTTACTGCGACGGAAGCTTTACCTTAAATGACGGGCAGGTGACTGCCTCCATTGGTGAGACAGCGGGATCCTGCAGCGGACTGATTGCCTGTCAGGGACTTACCGTTAAGAAGGGATCCTTAAGTGCAACAGCCGGAAAGTCAGGTGACCACAGTGTCGGAATCCAATGCGCCGGGGATATCATCCTTACCGGCGGTCAGATCACGGCAAAGGGAGGACAGCCCGGGGTAGCAAAGTACAGCTACGGCATTGCAACCCTTGCAGATGTGAAGGCAACCGGCGGAAAACTGACTGCCATCGGAGGAACTGCACAGGACGGATATTCCACAGGACTGGAACAGCAATCGGAAACAGGGCATGTGGACTTTAGCGGAGCAGAGGTGATCCTGCAGGGTGCGGATTGCAATTTTAACAGCACCGGCGGACTCTTTTACGGACACATGAATATATCCGGCGGAAACGTTACGGCCATAGGCGGTAAGTCAGAAAACGGAAACAGTACCGGCCTTTACAACGATAAGGATAGTGAGGCGATCATCAGCGGCGGAACGGTTACGGCAACGGGCTCGGATGCAGGATACGGCAGTACGGGAATCTTTGAAAGCTCCGTTGGCGGCGGCGTTGATCTGAAGATTACCGGCGGAACCGTTACGGCTACCGGCGGCAAGGTGGAACATGTTGGCGAATATCCGGTAGCTGCCGGAATCTATGTTTATAACAAATTTAACGTAACCGGCGGAAACATCAAGGCATCCGGCCATGTAAAGGCAATAGACAGCAATGCTCCGAATATTACCGGAGGTGCTTTTGCCGCAGGCGATGTGGCCGCCAAAACAGTATACGGCGTTGCGGTTGCAAATGGATATACCGTAGAAAAGAGCGGAACGGAAGCGTTCCCTTATGTGGTGAAAAAAGCAGCCGGTCAGGGCGGCGGCTCGTCTCAGGGCGGCGGCTCGTCTCAGGGCGGCGGCACTTCTCAGGGCGGCGGCTCGTCCCAGGGCGGCTCCGGAAACGGTGGTACTTCCCAGGGCGGTTCGGGAACGGTCACCACACCTGCAGTGGGCGCGGAAGTAACCGCGAAGGACGGCACGGCCACCTATGAGGTTACGGGAGAGACCAAAGATGAAGAAACCGGAAAGACCATTGCGACCGTAAGCTTTACGGGAAGCAGCGATAGTAACAAAGACAGCAAGAGCGTGGATATCCCTTCCGAGGTGGAGCTTGAAAACGGAGAGAGCGCTCAGGTGACCAGGATCGAGGATGATGCTTTTTCCGGAAATGAAACCATTCAGAATGTTGGCATTCCCGAAACAGTAGAATCCGTCGGACAGAATTCATTTGCAGGCTGCACCAATCTGAAAAAAGTTACATTCAAGGGAGACGGACCTTCCAGGATCGAGAAAGCAGCCTTTAAGAACTGCAAAAAACTGAAAGCCGTAACCTTTGGGAAAAACACGGCTAAGATCGATCCCGAAGCATTTTCCGGGTGCAAAAAGCTGAAGACCATTACCGTCAAAGGAACGAAGATCACCAAGAAAAAGGTCGGGAAAAAAGCATTTAAGGGCATTCCGAAAAATGCAACTGTCATTTACCCGAAGAAGATGAAAACGAAACAGCTGAAACAGCTGAAGGCAGCTTTTCAGAAGGGAGGAGCGCCTAAGAGTATCCGTTTTAAAAAAGCAAAAAAATAAGTTAGCTTGATTACTTTTGGCGAAAGCTGTATAATAAAGCAATGCGGAAATCCGATCTGCGAATCCTACGGAAAGGAGAGTTTCGACATGACATTTATCACCGATTCTGTAGCTGCGGTGTGGCTTATTATACTGATCGCCATGATCGTAATTGAGATCGCGACTCTGGGACTGACCACCATCTGGTTTGCGGGAGGCGCGCTGGTTGCTTTTGTTCTTTCACTTTTGGGACTGCCCCTGCCCGTGCAGATAGCAGCTTTCCTCATTGTTTCCGTGGTGCTTTTGTATTTTACAAGGCCCATAGCGGTGAAGTATTTTAACAAAAACGTAACCCAGACCAATTCCGATGCCCTGGTGGGACAGCAGGCCATAGTTGTCAGCGACATTAACAACATCGAAGGCCTCGGCCGGGTGCTGATCGAAGGAAAAGAGTGGTCGGCAAAAGCTTTTCCCGATGACGAAAAAATCGCCGCCGGTGAAGTGGTGAGAGTAAAGGCTATCGAAGGAGTGAAGCTTCGAGTAGAACTGATCCGGGAGACGGATTAAGATAAAGAGTTGAAAAGGAGGGCAAAAACATGCCGGGAATGTTTGCAGGAATCTTATTGATCATTATTATTTGGGTGTGCATCAGCTGTATCAAGATCGTACCGCAGGCACATGCATTTGTAATTGAAAGACTGGGTGCTTACCAGGGAACCTGGGGCGTTGGTATCCATTTCAAGATGCCTTTCCTTGACAGAGTAGCCAAAAAGGTCCTGTTAAAAGAGCAGGTGGCTGATTTTGCACCCCAGGCCGTTATCACCAAGGATAACGTAACCATGCGGATCGATACCATCGTATTTTATCAGATCACCGATCCCAAGCTGTATGCTTACGGTGTGGAGAATCCCATCATGGCTATCGAGAACCTGACCGCTACCACACTTCGTAACGTCATCGGTGAGATGGAGCTGGATCAGACTCTTACCAGCCGTGAAGTCATCAATGCAAAGATGAGCACTACACTGGATCTGGCAACGGATCCCTGGGGTATCAAGGTAAACCGTGTGGAGCTGAAAAACATCATTCCTCCCGCAGCCATTCAGGATGCCATGGAGAAACAGATGAAGGCAGAGCGTGAGAGACGTGAGGCCATTCTGAGAGCAGAAGGTGAGAAGAAGTCCACCATCCTCGTTGCAGAAGGTAAGAAAGAATCCGCCATCCTGGAAGCAGAGGCAGAGAAACAGTCCGCGATCCTGCGTGCAGAGGCACAGAAGGAAAAGATGATCCGTGAGGCAGAAGGACAGGCAGAGGCAATTCTGAAGGTTCAGCAGGCGAATGCAGACGGTATCCGGATGATCAAAGAAGCCGGCGCAGACGATTCGGTACTGCAGCTGAAATCTTTGGAAGCATTTGGCAAGATGGCAAACGGCCAGGCTACCAAGATCATCGTTCCCTCGGATCTGCAGGGAATCGCATCTTTGGCAACGACTTTCAAAGAAGTTGTAAAATCATAAAGATATTAAATACAGTTTTGATACGTAAATACCTGGGATGGTTGCCGGAAAAGCAGCAATCATCCCTGTTTTATTCCGGCTTTACCCCGGCGCTTTGCAGTGGTAAAGAACAGTTTGGACAAGGAGGTAACCATGAAGGAAATCGATTTAAAGGGAAGAGATTTTTTAAAGCTTCTGGATTATACACCGGAAGAGATCAGCTATCTGGTGGATCTGGCAGCTACCTACAAAATGAACAAACATGAAGGCGTGCTCCATGATACCCTGCGGGGAAAGAACGTGGCGCTGATCTTTGAAAAAACATCCACCCGTACCCGCTGCTCCTTTGAAGTAGCAGCCCATGATCTCGGAATGGGAACCACCTATCTGGATCCTTCCGCATCCCAGATCAGTAAAAAAGAGAGCATTGCCGATACCGCAAGAGTGCTGTCCGGCATGTTCGACGGGATCGAATACAGAGGATACGGCCAGGACATCGTGGAGGAACTTGCAAAATTTGCCTCCGTACCTGTTTGGAACGGACTGACCAATGAGTTCCATCCCACCCAGATGCTGGCAGACCTTTTGACCATCAAAGAGTGCTTCGGCCGGTTCAAGGGCCTGAAGATCGCATATATGGGAGATGCCCGCTACAACATGGGAAATTCCTGGATGGTGACCTGTGCCAAGATGGGAATGGAATTTGCGGCCTGCGCACCCAAGAGCTACTGGCCCGATCCGGCCCTGATCGAAACCTGCAAAAAGATCGCAGAAGAAAACGGCGGAACCATCGGCTTCTATGAAGATGCCATGGAAGGCGTGAAAGACGCAGACGTGGTTTATACCGATGTATGGGTATCCATGGGAGAGCCTGATGAAGTATGGGCAGAGAGGATCCGGGAGCTGTCCCCTTATCAGGTCAACAAAAAGATCATGGAGCAGGCCGGAAAAAGAGCAGTGTTCATGCACTGCCTGCCCGCATATCACGATCTGAAAACCGAGATCGGAAAAGCCAAAGGTGAACAGTTCGGCTTCACCGAATTAGAAGTAACGGATGAAGTATTTGAATCGGAGCAGTCCGTGGTATTCCAGGAAGCAGAGAACCGCATGCACACCATCAAAGCAGTAATGGCAGCTACCCTGGGAGCAGATAAGGCATAAAGATGGAAAGCGAAGGCGCACTGAAAAACCGCATATTAAAGCAGCTTAAGGAAAGCGGGGAGTATTTGTCGGGCCAGAGACTTTGCGAAATGTTCGGCGTATCCCGCACGGCGGTATGGAAAGCAGTGGGAGCTTTGAAAAAAGAAGGCTATCGCATAGACTCCGTACAAAACCTGGGATATAAGCTGTTGGAGAGCCCTGAGATCTACGGGGCGGAGCAGATAAAAGAAGAGCTGACAACGCAGATGCTGGCGGAGAAAGTCATCTTTTTCGAAGAGACAGGCTCCACCAATACAGACTGCAGAGCTTTGATGGAGCAGGAAAAATGCAAGAACCTTTTGGTAGCAGCCGCTAACCAGAATGCGGGAAAAGGACGAAGAGGACGCAGCTGGGAAGCACCGAAGGATACCTCCATCAGTTTTTCTCTGGGACTTTGTCCGGATATACCCGTAGAAAAGGCATCCATGCTTACACTGGTGATGGCACTGGCAGTAAAACAGGCCATAGACAGGGAGACGGGACTGAAGACACAGATCAAATGGCCCAACGATATCATAACAGGCGGAAAGAAGATCTGCGGCATCCTGACGGAAATGAATCTGGAAATGAACAGCATCGATTCCGTCATCATCGGCGTAGGGATCAACTACGGCCAGAAGAGCTTTGCAGGGGAACTGGAGGACAAAGCGACTTCGCTGGTGCTGGCACAAAGGAGCTTGGGGACGGGGTTAGTGGCTCATTTTGAGCCGGCAGAACAGGAAAATGCCAAGTCGGAGCCGGTGGAACAAACCCAGACAGAGCGGGACTTGGCAGGGCAGGAGTCGGCTGGACAGCTCCCCTCCAGAGCTCGCATCACTGCAGCCTGCATCAATCAGTTTGAGCCCCTTTACAAGCAGTTCCTCAAGGATCAGAATCTTGCCTTTATGAAAGATGAATACGAAGCCTGCATGGTCAACAAAGACAGACAGGTCTGCGTGCTGGACCCGAAGGAAACTTATGCGGCAGTGGCAAAAGGCATCACGCCGGAAGGGGAGCTGATGGTGGAAAAAGAGGACGGAACGAAGGTGCAGGTTTACGCAGGAGAAGTATCCGTCCGGGGCGTTTACGGATATGTGTAAGGAACGATAAGAAACAAGGAATGGAACAGGATATGGAACAGGAAAAAACCATCGATTATTCAAAACAGTTACCCGATGGCAGTGTTGTGCTTTGCGGAGCCAACGCCTACGATGAAAAGTATTTTTTCAATCCGGACTTTCAAAAGCTTCCGGCCGGCATTCAGGAAGAACTGCGCATCATAGCGGTACTGTTTACCAAAGAAACAGGCGGCATCTTTTACATCTACTACGATGAAGAGGGCAACCTGGAATTCGGGGAAATGAGTGCAGAGGAAGATATCATGTACGATCAAGTCACCGCAGCCCTGCTGATCGGAGAGATCAGGAGAAAAAGGCAGGAACTTATCGGACAGCTGGAACAATTTTACAGAGTATTTATATTGGGAGAAGAAGAATGATACTGGTTTTGGACGTTGGAAATACAAACATAACTTTCGGAGTTTATGATAAATTAACACAGATCACATCCTTTCGCGTGACCACGAAGATCCAGAGAACATCGGATGAGTACGGAACGCTGATTCGGGATCTTTTGAAAAACAACGGAATCCATAAAGAGGATATTGACGGCAGCATTGTGGCAAGCGTTGTACCTAACGTAATGCATTCGCTTACCAGCTCTTTGATCAAATATCTGGACACTACCCCCATCATTGTGGGACCGGGAACCAAAACAGGGATCCAGATGAAGACGAAAAACCCCAGAGAAACAGGGGCTGACAGAGTGGTTGATGCAGTAGCGGCCTTTGAAAAATACGGCGGCCCCGTGCTGGTGCTTGACTTCGGAACTGCTACAACCTACGACTATATCTCGGAAGACGGCTCCTTTATGGCCGGCGTAACGGCACCGGGAATCCGCATCAGTGCAGCTGCACTTACGGAAAATGCGGCAAAGCTCCCTGCTTTTGAAATCGTTAAGCCGGAGTCCATCCTTGCGGGTGATACCGTCACAAGTATGCAGGCGGGAATCGTTTACGGACAGATCGGACAGACCGAACACATCATAAAGCAGATGAAAAAAGAAAGCGGCAGAGAGGACATGAAAGTCATCGCCACCGGCGGATTGGGACGCATGATCTCGGAAGAGACGGACATGATCGACCATTACGATCCCATGCTGACCTTAGACGGACTGGCAAGGATCTATCTGAAAAATTAGTAAGCCGCCGCTAACAATTACAGAATATGACAGATATGAAAAAAGACATTCCGGATAAGCTGCTTTCACCGCTTAGCATCGGAAACTGTAAACTGAATAATCCACTGATCCTGGCGCCCATGGCGGGCGTAACGGATCTGCCGTTCCGCCTTCTGTGTCACGAAATGGGGGCGGGACTTGTCTGTATGGAAATGGTTTCCGCAAAAGCCATATACTATGGCAACAAAAATACAGAGCTACTCATGGAAACCCATCCGGAGGAAAGACCGGTATCCCTGCAGCTGTTCGGATCCGATCCGGACATCATAGCCGAAATGGCAGCAAAGATTCAGGACAGACCCTTTGACATCCTGGACTTCAATATGGGATGCCCCGTACCGAAGGTGGTAAACAACCACGAGGGATCGGCACTGATGAAAAACCCGCAGCTGGTAAGAGAGATCCTGACAAAGCTTGTCAGGGCAGTGTCCAAACCGGTAACCGTCAAGATCCGCAAAGGCTTTGACGCCGAAAACGAAAACTGCGTAGAGATCGCAAAGATCGCAGAAGACTGCGGCGTATCGGCAGTGGCAGTCCATGGAAGGACCAGAGAGCAGTATTACAGTGGCAATGCGGATTGGGAATGCATTGCGAAGGTAAAAGAAGCCCTGACCATCCCCGTCATCGGAAACGGAGATGTGACGGACTATGCATCTGCAGGGGAGCTGATCGGGCAGACAGGCTGCGACGGCGTCATGATCGGCCGGGCAGTAAAAGGCAATCCCTTTGTTTTCCGCAGGATCCTCATTGAAAGCATGAAAGAAGCCGGTAGGGAGAATACGACATATTCACCCGAAGTGTGGGAGCGAAACGGCCGCCCTGATCAGGAAGAGCTGCAGCAGACCATTTTGAAACACGCGGCGCTTTTGTCCGAACATAAGGGCGAAAAGATCGCTGTTTTGCAGATGCGAAGCCATTTGGCATGGTACAGCGCAGGTTTGCCGGGATCCGCATCCCTTCGCCGCAGGATCTGCTGCATGGAAACCATGGAGCAGCTTTCGGAAGCTGTGAAAGCCCTGTTTTAAAGAAGAGGTGCCCCGTTGCTTGACAGCTATCTGGTATCGGGTTATAATGTGATTTGCTGTAGCCTGAAAAAGGTGCATAAAAACGTTTGTTTTATTATGAGAGGAAGGTACTGAGGTGGACGAAAAAAAGCATACACTAACTTACCAGGGCCTGAAGAAATTCGAAGCGGAACTGGAGTATCTGAAAGTAGAAAAGAGACAGGAGATCGCACAGAAGATCAAAGAAGCCAGAGCGCAGGGCGATCTTTCCGAGAATGCGGAATATGATGCAGCAAAGGACGAGCAGCGCGATATCGAAGCACGTATCGAAGAGCTGGAGAAGATCCTGAAAAACGTAGAAGTCATCGATGAGGATGAAGTAAATACAGAGAGTATCAGCATCGGATGTAAAGTACGCATCAAAGATATGGAATTCAAAGAAGAGATGGAGTACAAGATCGTAGGATCCTCCGAGGCAAACAGCCTGAAGGGAAAGATCTCCAATGAATCCCCTGTTGGAAAAGCACTGATCGGTCATAAAAAAGGTGAGACCGTAGTTGTGGAGACACCCGGCGGTGCGATCAAGTACAAAGTGCTGAGCATTGAGAAAGCAACCGGGGAAGAATGATCCATTTCCCCTAATCAAAACGATTCTTTTTACAAGCACGCCTCGGCGTGCTTGTGTTGCTACATAAACCACCGGCTTGCTCCGCAGCCGTCATACGCAGGAACCCATTCTGCGCAGAAGGAAGAGAAAAGGAAACGGAAAATGGCAGAACAGACTAAGGAACAGAACCAGAACAAGAAGGGACAAAAGGAGGCACCGGAGCAGGACCTGAACCAGCTTTTGAAAGTACGCCGTGAGAAACTGGCAGCCCTGCAGGAAGCGGGTAAGGATCCTTTTGTCATCACCAAATATGAAGTATCCCATCACACCTCGGAAGCAGCAGATGCCTATGAAGCAGTTGAAAAAGAGCTTCTGGCAGGCAGAGAGCCGGTAGATGTATCAGGCCTTCCGGAGGAAGAAGCAAGACCTAAGCGTAAGGCAGATTACGAAGAGCGCCGCGCCATCATGGACGCAAAGCCTGTAAATGTCAGCATCGCAGGTCGTATCATGAGCAAGCGTATCATGGGAAAGGCATCTTTTTCCAACATCCAGGATAAGACCGGAAACATTCAGCTTTACGTTTCAAGGGATGGCATCGGAGAAGAGCCCTATGCTGAGTTTAAGAAATATGATGTAGGCGATATCATCGGCGTGGAAGGATATGTGTTCCGCACCATGACCGGCGAGATCTCCGTTCACGTAAATAAGGTAACCCTTCTTACCAAGTCCCTGCAGATCCTTCCCGAGAAGTATCACGGACTGACCAACACGGATCTTCGTTATCGTCAGAGATATACTGACCTTATTATGAATCCGGAAGTAAAGGATACCTTTGTAAAGCGTTCCAAGATCATTTCTTCTATCCGTAAGTATCTTGACGGACAGGGCTTTATGGAAGTTGAGACTCCCATGCTGGTATCCAATGCCGGCGGTGCGGCTGCAAGACCCTTTGAGACCCACTTCAATGCGCTGGATGAGGATCTGAAGCTTCGTATTTCTCTGGAGCTTTACCTTAAGAGACTGATCGTCGGCGGACTGGAGAGAGTATACGAGATCGGTCGCGTATTCAGAAACGAAGGCCTTGATACCAGACACAATCCGGAGTTTACGCTGATGGAGCTGTATCAGGCATATACCGACTATAACGGCATGATGGATCTGACAGAGAATATGTTCCGCTATGTAGCACAGGAAGTGCTGGGAACCACCACCATCGTTTATAACGGTATCGAGATGGATCTTGGCAAGCCTTTTGAACGGATCACCATGGTTGACGCCGTGAAGAAATATGCCGGTGTTGACTGGAATGAGATCAAAACCCTTGAGGACGCCAGAAAGATCGCCGATGAGAAGCACGTGGAATATGAAGACAGACACAAGAAGGGTGATATCCTGAACCTGTTCTTCGAGGAGTTTGTGGAAGAGCATCTGATCCAGCCTACCTTTGTTATGGATCATCCCATCGAGATCTCTCCTCTGACCAAGAAGAAGCCGGAGAATCCCGAGTACGTAGAGCGTTTCGAGATGTTCATGAACGGTTGGGAAATGTGCAACGCCTACTCCGAGCTCAATGATCCCATCGATCAGAGAGCACGTTTTGCCGAGCAGGATAAACTGGCAGATGCCGGCGATGAAGAGGCAAATCATACAGACGAAGACTTCCTCAACGCCCTTGAGATCGGTATGCCCCCCACCGGCGGTATCGGTTATGGAATCGATAGACTTTGCATGCTTCTCACAAACAGCGCAAACATAAGAGAGGTTTTGCTCTTCCCGACTTTAAAATCACTGTCTTGATGTCCCTCTACGGAGCCAGATGAGGCTGTCCGTGGTTCTATGGAGACAGACGGTATTCAGACGGAGTTAGGGTTTTATTTCACGGGCGCCTTTTGGGGCGCCCGTGTTAATGAAGAATGCCATTATTTAGTAGTGTTTGTGATTGTGTTCTTGAGAATATGATGATGTTTCTGCAATTCACTTTTTGACCGCGATTGCGGTGTTCACATATCGTTCTGATGTGTGGGAAATTCCATTTTATACCTTCAGCAAAGAAAAATGCTCTATAGAGGTATACATATTGGTGTTACAGGGATTTTTTTATGCTGAGTATGCCCTAGACAAGGAAAAATGCGCTCTGAAGGCATACACTTTGGTGTTATAGGGATGTATTTTAGTGCAGTGTATGCCCTAGACAAGGGAAAATACGCTCTAAAGGCATACACATTAGTGTTATGGGGATGTATTTTAATGCAGTGTATGCCCTAGATAAGGGAAAATGCTCTCTGGAGGCATATAAATAAGTGTTGCAGGGGTGTTTTCTAATGTCTAGAATGCCTTAAACAAAGAAAAGTGTTCTTCGAAGGCATACGCATGAACAAGTTATGGAGAAAAGTATACCTTGAGAAAGCAAAAAGCTGTTGCGAAGGCATATTATTCAAAATTACAAGCTCCAATAGAGTAAGGAAGATGCAGAGGTAAGCATAAACAAAGTAAAAACAAAATTTACATAAGCTAATAGAGAAAGGATATACAAAGAAAAAGATACATGATTGATTTAATAAGAATACTTAACAAGCGAAAGGAGCTTTTAGAGAGATCAATTAAGATTGCAGAAAGGGAAGAAAAGAAACTTCCGGAAGGTCGGCTCCGGGTGAGTAAGACCGCAAGACAAACGAGATATTACAAGATGACCGATGGCTCAGATAAAACCGGAGAGTATCTGTCCAAGAAAGAGCAGGCTACAATAAAACTTTTAGCACAAAAAGACTACAATAAGCAGTTCCTGAAGGTTGCAACGCAAGAACTTAAGCTTCTCGAAAAATGGATTATACAATATAAAAACCAGGTGGAAAATGTATATAACACCCTCTCCCCTGAACGCAAATCTCTAGTTACACCCTACATCTTATCTGATGATCTAGTGGCCAAAGAATGGCAGTCAAAGAAGTTCAAACCAAATCCGTACAAACTTGATAATAAAATATTTGATACCCGAAGAGGTGAAAAGGTCAGATCCAAATCGGAAGCAATAATCGCAGACATGCTATACGAAATGGGCATACCTTATCATTACGAGTGCCCTGTGAAAATGTATAATGGGGAAATAAGATATCCGGATTTTACATTGTATAAAGTAAAGACCAGAGAGGTGATCTATTTCGAGCACTTCGGACGTATGGGTGATGCAGGATATAGAAATGACACAAGGGAAAAGATGGATCTATACAGAGCCAGTGGCATTTATCCAGGTAAGAATTTGATGTTTACTTATGAGACCGAGGAGAATCCGCTTGATATTAGTGGAGTAAGAAAGATGCTGTCAGAAGTTTTTTTGGATTGATCTGAGAGGAACTGAGTTGCAATAGAGAGGAATGGCCGGTATGTTTGCGGTAACTGTTATTGAAGTTATGTGTGATTCTCTTATCGAAAAGATAAGAGAACTATGAATCTACAAATTAAAGTGATGGAGCCATTTGACAGAATAATTGCTGTCAGATGGCTCTTTTTTCTGATATATTAGAACTATGTCATCGTTGGCGGAGGATGCAGATGAATCTTACATGGATGCATATTGGATGATGAAAAAGCTTTAAGGAGTATGGGAGATGCTGGAAGA
>JAIKWF010000128.1 GCA_024685005.1 Lachnospiraceae bacterium | reverse complement strand
GGAGATTGTTGATTTTTGCCATGACCTCTTGGGGACGGGGTTGTAGGGTCATTTTGCAATTTTTCAAGGAACCGGCAGACAGATATTGAGGGCTTTAGTATGGACAGACTTTATAAGACGGGTAACGTGTCGCTGAAATGGTTGGGACAGATGGGATTTTTAATCGAAACCGAAAACATCAGACTTTGCGTTGACTATTACGCAAGCTACGATGCGCAAAGGCAGACTCCGGTGCCGATTCCCGCCGGAGAGCTAAAAGGTGTTCAGGTGTTTTTAGGTACGCATGATCATTTGGATCACATTGATCATGCGTCCTGGAAGATTTGGGCAAAAACAAATCCGGATGCCAGCTTCGTATTTCCTGCGCCGCATAGGGAAAAAGTTCTGGCGGATGGTGTGGACGATCGCCATGCAGTAGGATTAAATGATGGTGAATCTGTAACGATCGGTGATGTTACGATACATGCAGTTGCGGCATCCCACGAGTTTTTGGATCGGGATCCTGTTACCGGACTTTATCCGTATCTGCAATATATCATTGAAACAGGTGGCGTGAGAATACATCATGCCGGGGATACTGTCAGATATGAAGGGATGATGCCGAAGATCCGATCGTTTGGTCATATAGATGCGCAGATCCTGCCGATCAACGGACGGGATGCAAAACGCTATCGCCGAAACTGTATTGGAAATATGACCTACCAGGAGGCGGCGGACTTTGCGGGAGAAATCCATCCAGGACTGGTTATTCCCGGCCACTGGGATATGTTTGCAGATAACAGTGCAGATCCGGATGCCTTTGCGGACTATCTTGATGCAAAATATGATGGGAAGATTAAATGCATCATTCCGAAGGTCATGGAGAAAATAATCATTTCATGAAAAAAGAAGTACAGGGGCAGGACATGCTCCTGTTTTTTTGTATTTTAAAGCAGCATATTGACAGAAAGGTATTGCTAATAGTAATATGCCTATTAGTAATATAACGAAATGGAGGAAAGAAAAATGACGATAGAAACAGAACGACTTTTGTTACGGGAATATACCATGGACGATTTCGATGCGCTGTATGAAATCATGTCTGATGCCGAGACGATGGAGCATTATCCGGCACCCTTTGACAAAGCGCGGACAAGGGGCTGGATTGAATGGAATCTGGAGAACTATGCACAGTACGGATTCGGATTATGGGCTGTTGTGTTAAAAGAGACGGGCGAGTTTATCGGAGATTGCGGCGTTACGATTCAGAATATTGACGGGGAAAAATTGCCGGAAATCGGATACCACATCCACAAGAAATATTGGAGACGGGGGTATGCCAAGGAAGCTGCACAGGCTGTTCGGGACTGGGCGTTTCGGAACACAGAGTATGATGCAATCTACTCCTATATGAAATACACCAATGTAGCTTCTTATTCCACTGCGATGGCTAACGGTATGAAAAAAGTGAAAGAGTATCCCGATCCGAAGAACACCATCTCATACGCGTTCGCCATTACCCGGGAGGAATGGGAACTTCTGGGAACTGGGGACGGGGTCATAGGGTCATTTTAGCGGATAGAAAGCGTGAAAGGAGCATCTCGTTGTGGAAAACATTATCCTTAGTCTGATTTTATTAAAAGCTATGACAATCTATGAAATGCGTACATATATACAGCAGAATCTTTCCACGGTCTGTAGTGACAGCCTTGGAAGCATGCAGACAGCAATAAAGAAACTATTGGAAAAAGGATATATTTCGGTAACTGAATATGTGGACAACAACACCCTTAAGAAGCAGTATCACATAACAGCCGAGGGAGTGAAATATTATAAAAGCTGGGTGGGGACCCCCATCAACTGGCAGAAGATGAAAAGCATGGAGGAAGGAAAATTTTTCTTTCTCGGAATAGCTCCCGGTGAGAGGCGGGTTGCATTCCTGAAGTCGCTTATCGCCGACCTGAAAGAGGAGTATGAGAAACTTCTTGCCATAAAAGATGCTGTGGATAAAACGCAGAAAACTGTTATAAAAAGAAACACCAAACGAATAAAAGAAGACCCCGCTCTTGCCCGTAACCTGTTAGAGGTTTCTGGTGAAAAGTCGGTTGAACAGGCTGTAACCAACATCGACAATTATCAGCTTTACATGCTGGAGTATGGTTTGGAGAGAATTCAGGCGGATTTGCAGTTTTACAAGAAAATACTGAAACGCGAACTGAAGGAAAATAAACAATGAAGAAGATTTTGGGAAACAGGAAGGTGAAGCGTGTGCTTATTGCGGTAGTCGTTATAGTAGTGGTAGTCATTGCCCTTAAATATATTATATTTCCACCGACAAAAGCGATTCTCACCACAGGAGCATATCGTATTGCTTCAGAGGATTACTGGGTAAATGAAGATAAGGTCGACCCTTACGCAAATGGTGGAAGCGCCAGACAACTCCAGGTTAGAAAATGGTACCCCATAGACTGCAGTGAAGATAATCCGGTTGTTGTGGCGTCTCACGGATCCTGCGGAACAATAGATAACAATGTAACGCTTTACAGGGAATTGGCAAGTCACGGCTATACGGTTCTTGCGGTGGCCCATCCCGGTCAGGCTGCAAGCGTTAAATATGAAAGCGGAAAAAAGAGCGGGCCTGACATGAGCTTCCTTAGAGAGATGACTGCGTTGAAACCTGAGGAAGATCCTGAGAAGGCGTATGAAGTTTTTCATCAGTGGATGGAGATCAGGACTGATGATCTGAATGCTGTCATGGACGATTGGACAGTAAAATCAGGGGCGACAAAGTTTATTGCGGAAGGACACTCTCTCGGTGGGGCCGCGGCATATGCCATGGCGAGAATCAGAGAGGATGTGATCGGTGTTATTGCGTTGGAAGCTCCGTTTATGTATGACATTTCAGGAGTCGAAAACGGTAAGTTTGTTTTTGATGAAAACGACTATGACGTTCCTCTGCTAAGCATCTATTCTGATGCCAGTTATTCCCATTTGCAGGAATGGGATCAGTATGGAAACAACGCAAAGTTTTTGGAAAGTGCCAACCCGCTCTACACAAATATTCATTATGAAAACATAGGACACATGGGGCTGTGCGATTTGTCTCTGGCTTCACCTGTTTTAACGGCGATCATGGACGGCGGCTTTCAGAAAGTGAATGCAGCGGATCAGCTGAAAAAACTAAACGAGGATTGCCTCACCTGGATCTCGGATCTGACTGACCTCTTGGGGACGGGGTTATAGGGTCATTTTACATATGCGTTTTACTGTAGCTTCTGATATGTCCATGATTCGAGCTATTTGTTTGATTGTCAAACCGTAGGTTTTTAATGATCGAACATATTGGTTTCGCTGCACTTTACCCAAACCGGAGACATCAGATAATGACGTGAGATTTGATATTTTTTTGAAAAGGGCGAGGGCTTTTTTGTCTGTAAGAAAATGCCGGATATTTTGGTGATCGCCTTTTAACGAATTATCTTCACAAGAATTATTACTTTTTGCAAAATAAAAGAGTAAAGAATCCTTTGAACCGGCGATGTTATATGAAAATGACACGTTGACCAAAGGATTTTTTGCACCATAAAAGGCGTTAAAGCTGCTCCAACGGTACTCTGATGCATAGCGACACATATTTGCTTTAACGGGATTATTGTGAATGTAAACAAGTGCGGACAGGAAGGCAGTATCGTTTTCTATAACCGAACTGAAGAAGCGATCCTGAAAAAGATGACCGCTACGGGAATATTTAGTGTTGTACCATCGGACAAACCTGGTTCCAAGACTTTGAAAGAAACTGGACAGGTTATCATTATCAGTACGCAGTAGCAGGTGGACATGATTATCCATTAAGCAATAGGCAAATATATCGCTATCATATTTCTTTTTGCAATCGGATAAAATAAAAAGGAATTTCTGATAATCGGACTCCTCTTCAAAGATGGTGTGCTGATTTACAGAACGAAGTATGATATGATATATGCCGGTAGAACTCATAATTCTGGGTTTTCTAGGCATAACTCACTCCCTATAAGATTATAAAAATGAATATCAAATGATATGATTTCTTGTGATTATATATTTATTGAGAAAGAAATGCAATAGGGTTTTATAATGAATTAAGAAATGAGCCACAAACCCCGTCCCCAAGCCCCCCAGTCCCCAAGCCCCACAATGCCCCCAAGTCCATTCAGAAAGGAATGAAAAACCATGAAAAGAACAATCGGAATTATTGCAATTATGATATTGAGCCTGTTGATGCTGACCGCTTGTACGTATGATCCGGAAAAAATTGAAGAAAAGCACCGAAAGCACCTCATGGAACAAGAGGAGGAGTGCAAGAAAGTAACGGATGAGATGGAACGCCGACTGAGTGAAAAATACGCGGGGATTCTTGGCAATGATCCTGACGAAATAGTCTTTCATGTTTATGATCTTTCCAGTGGGGGACATCAGGCCATGTTTATGGGTGGCTTTTATCCGGCTAAGGCAGTGTACGAGAATAATGAGGAGGAGTTTACCGTTCAAATGGAGGTCCCTCCGAACGTTAAAGACTTTGGTGAGATGGAGGACAGTTTTTATGGCATCCTCAATGGCGAGGATGTAAAGGCAGAGCTTTACAATTTGGTTGAATCGTATGGAGTTGAAAAGCTTAACATATATTATGAGCCGTGTAAGGATATTTTATCTGACGAAAAAGATCTGAGAGAACACCTTACTGTTTTTGGGCATCTTACCATGAACAGTTATGACGAGCTTGATACTATCTGTGAATTGGCGGAAAAAGTGAATGCGTACGGATGCAATAACAGGATAAGCGTTGATGCATATGATCTTTGTAAAAAGAGTAGTGGGATAGGAAATATGTCTACAGATGAGATCAGAGAATTTTTTAAGAAATGAGCCACAAACCCCGTCCCCCAGTCACCCCAGCCCCCGGTCTACCTGACAAAACTTCGCAAACTGGGAAATGTACCTGTTCCGGATATGGTCCATAATGGACATGTAAGCAGGAGGAAGAAAGCATGGAATGGATCGAAGCATTACAAAAAGCCATCACGTATATGGAAGAGCATCTACTCGAGGAGATCAACTATGAAGACGTAGCAAGGCAGGTGCACACGTCGAGCTACGAGTTTCACAGGGCTTTCAGTTTCGTGACGGGTTTAACGGCCAACGCTTATATCCGAAACCGCCGTTTGTCTCTGGCGGCAAAAGAACTGGTGGAGACCGACGCAAAGATCACCGATCTGGCAATGAAGTATGGCTACGAAACACCGGAGAGCTTTACGAAAGCATTTACCAGATTCCATGGCATCGCGCCGAAGACAGCCAGAGAGGAAGCCGGCAAACTGACGCTTTTTAATCCGCTTACGATTACATTATCTGTGAAAGGGGGTAAGAGTATGGATTATCGTATCGTTCAAACAAAAGAAAAGAAGTTTATCGCACTGGTAAGAGAGTTCAGCAACGGAATCATTAACGATGAAGCCAACCACGACGTGGCGGACTTCTGGGGAGAGTGCAACAGCAAACAGATGCTGTTGCCGATCCGGATGCTGCGGGAGGAGGGAATGCGCGACCTCTATGGCCTTTGCAGCCCCACAAAAGAAGGTAAGGACACCTTTGAATACGGCATCGGAATCATCATTGACGAGGACACCGCAGCGTTTGATCAGGCAGATCTTGAGGAAAAAGGTTTCCGCATCTGGGACGTTAACCCGGGTACCTATGTGGTCTTCGATTGTGTGGGGGCGGATGGCGACTGCATCGCGAAGACCTGGGTGAAGTTCTATAAGGAGTTTCTGCCGCAGATGGGCTATGAGGCTTCGGAAGAGACAGATTACGAGCTTTACTTCGATGGGACCAGACCGGAGGTGTTCTGCGAGCTGTGGATTCCCATCCGGAAAAAATAATATGATGTGCATCTTATGTATAGAATAAGGCATCTTGCGTAAGACGCTATTGAACATTCCCGATTGACTTGTTATCTTGTGCCTAAGATAAAAAGGAGGTCGGGAATGATTCGTTGTAAAAATGTTAATAAAAATTTTTCAGAAAAAAACGTTCTATCGAGGATTGATTTTGAGATAAGCGGCGGAGAAATCTTCGGACTATTGGGGCCATCCGGCGCCGGCAAAACCACTCTGATCAGGATCCTGACAGGGCAGCTTGCATTTGATCAGGGATCCGTGATAGTTTTTGATAAAGACGTTTCGTCTTTGTCCGGAGAGGAAAAAAAGAATATCGGGATCATGATGGATCAGTTTGGGGTATATGAAAGACTGTCCTGTATTGATAACCTGAAGATTTTTGCCGATATTTACGGCGTCCCGCATGATAGAATAAAAAGTATCCTTGAACAGGTTGGATTAGGGGAGGCAGGTGCAAAGCCGGCAGCGACGCTTTCTAAAGGAATGAGAGCCAGACTGTCTCTTGCAAGAGTGTTTATGCATTCTCCCAGACTGATCTTTCTCGATGAGCCCACAAGCGGCCTGGACCCACAGACCATGGGGCAGATCCACAAGATCATACTGGAGAAGAAAAAAGAAGGCTGCACCATTTTTCTGACCACCCATAATATGGAAGAAGCTTATAAGCTTTGCGACAGGGTTGCGCTGCTGCATGAAGGCAGGATCATTGAAAGCGGAGCCCCCGAGGAAATATGCAGGAAGTATAATCATCAAAAAACCATAAAATTGCATTTGGCATCCGGTGAGGATATTGTAATACCTCACGAAAACGGATCTGCGAAGATGCTATACCGTCTGTTATCGGACGGGAGTATCGAGACGATCCATTCTTCGGAACCAACCCTTGAAACGGTGTTTTTGGAACTGACGGGAAGAAAGTTAGAGGAGGGTGCATAAATGCGAAACAGTCTGATCATAATAAAAAAACAGTTTAAGGATACGCTGAAAAATAAAACAGTTTTGATACAGTTCATCCTTTTTCCGGTGCTGACGCTGATCATGGAAAAGGCGATCAGCATCGATGGGATGCCGGAGCTTTTTTTCACGAAACTGTTTTCCATCATGTATATTGGTATGGCGCCTTTGACATCGGCAGCAGCGATCATATCCGAGGAAAAGGAAAAGAATACCTTACGCGTGCTGACAATGGCAAATGTTAAACCGTGGCAGTATCTTACGGGAATCGGCTTGTATGTATGGTTTATATGCATGATCGGGGCCGGCGTGATGGCAACGGGCATAAAAAGAGAGGACATACCGTTTTATATGCTGGTCATGGCCGTAGGATTTGCAATTTCGATCCTGGCGGGAGCATGCATAGGGATTTTTTCAAAAAATCAGATGACGGCAACCTCCATCGTTATGCCGGTAATGCTGATCTTTGCTTTTTCTCCCATGCTGGCCATGTTTAATGATAAGATAAAAAAAGTGGCAAGATTTGCGTATACCCAGCAGCTTAAAAGGATCATGGATGATATGACATTTTCCGAGATCGGGACAGAGGGTATCTGCATTCTGGCCGTAAATGCAATGCTGATGGTGGTTTTATTTTTTGTCGCATTCAGAAAAAAAGGACTGGAATAAATGAAGATACAGATTGATATAGACGAGAAATATCCGGATACGGAAATTGTGATCCGGGCAAATAAACTGGATTCGGATGTGGAAAAAATTGTTGCCATGATGCGCATGGTGAACATGCAGATCGGTGTGCGCAAAAATGATGAAACCTATCTTTTGGATGTGGAAAAGATATTGTACATAGAGGCTGTGGAGAGAAAGACGTTTGTTTATACATCAGATGAAACGTATGAATCGGATCTGAGGCTATATGAGATGGAGCAGGAACTTCTTGAACATGATTTCATCCGGATCAGCAAACAGAGCATTGTGAACATCAGGATGATCAGGAGTCTGAAATCCGATATAAACAGAAAAATCAGGATTACGTTAAAGAATGATGAACAGATTGTCGTATCCCGCATGTATTCCGACGAATTAAGAAGAAAGCTGAGGCTTAAGTGATGGAAGAGAAAAAAACCGTATTCAATTATATCAGTCAGGTGTTTGCGACCTTTGGGGTGATCGTGGGAATTTTCCTGGTATTCTCAATGGCGATAGGAAAAGGTGCCAGCGCGTATTCCTCTTTGTTTCGTTATAAAGATGCGGCTTTGGGGATACCGACACTGCTGCAGCTGCTACTGCTGGCGCTTATCATAACGGCAGCCCAGGTACTTTTCCTTACGGACACTGTCATAAAAGGGATGTCCATAGTGCTCAGATATGTATTATTTTTCATTACGATCATGCTGGCTATGATCATCATGACGGTGGTGTTTTTGTGGTTTCCGGTAAATGATCCTAAAGCATGGTGCGGATTCTTTATCTCCTTTATCATCAGCATGTTCATAAGTATATTGCTGACCAGACTTGCGGAAAAAGCAGAAAACCGAAAAATGCAGGAAGCTCTGGATAAATATATCAGAAAAGACTATACCGATCAATGAACAGAATGCTATAATGAAAAACCGACATTTTTAGCGGAGACAATAACAGAACAGGGAGGTCAGTGAAATGCAAATTTCAGATATAGATAACGGAAAGTCTTTTGACTGGGGAAATACTTCAAAGGATTATGCAAAATTCAGGGATGTTTATCCGGATGCGTTTTATCAAAGTATTCTGGATCTTGGACTCTGTAAGAACGGCCAGAAGGTTTTGGATGTGGGAACAGGAACGGGCGTCCTCCCGCGCAATATGTATCGGTACGGAGCAAAATGGATCGGAACGGATATATCGGAAAACCAGATCGAGCAGGCAAAGCTGCTTGCTGCGGAGAAAGGAATGGATATCGAGTTTTATACATGTCCGGCCGAGGAAATAGACTATCCGGATGATACTTTTGATGTGATCACTGTATGCCAATGCATCTGGTATCTGGATGCGGAAGCTATAACCGGGAAATTTGCACGGATGCTGAAGAGCGGCGGAAAGCTGCTGATTCTGTATATGGGATGGCTCCCTTATGAGGATGCTGTAGCCGGGAAAAGTGAAGAGATCATCTTAAAGCACAATCCCAACTGGTCGTCCTACGGAGATAAGGTTCAGCCTGTTTTCGTCCCGGATGCGCTGCTTGAAAACTTTGATGTTGTTTTGCGAAAAGAGTATCGGGTTGATGTTCCGTTCACAAGAGAAGGATGGCATGGCCGCATGCGCGCCTGCAGAGGAGTCGGCGCGGCTATGACCACGGAGCAGCTTATGGCATGGGACGAGGAGCACATGAGGATGCTTCACGAGAGTGCACCGGAAAAATTCATAGTAAAGCATTATGTTTCTTTTGCGGAATTACAGGTCAGGAAATGAAAAATATCTTCTTGACATTTTTGGTTTATTCGGATAAACTGAAGCAGAACCGAAGGTTTATCCGGATAAACCAATAAGGAGAAAGACAATGGCAGATTTAGAATTGGGAGCTGTTCAGGAACGCTTTGCGGACATTGTATGGGAACATGAACCCATCGGCTCCGGTGATCTTGTAAAGGTATGTGAAAAGCAGCTGGGTTGGAAAAAGCCAACCACCTATACTGTGCTTCGTAAGCTTTGCGAAAAAGGCCTTCTGCAAAATGACAGCGGCGTGGTAACATCGCTGATCTCCAGGGAAGACTTTTATTCCGACAGAAGCAGACAGATTGTGGAGGAATCCTTTTCAGGATCTCTTCCGGCTTTTGTAGCAGCCTTCGTTTCCAAGAAGAAGCTGACAAGTGAAGAGGCGGATGAGATCCAAAGTCTCATCGATGCGTTCAGAAGTGGAGAGAAAAAGTAATATGGATCAGTTGTTTTTGAAGATACTGAATTTGAGTTTGTATGCGAGTCTGTTGATTCTTGCGGTGCTTTTTCTTCGCTTTTTGTTCCGAAAGGCACCCAAGTGGATCAGCTGTCTGTTCTGGGCGCTGGTTGCCATTCGGCTTTTGTGCCCGGTGATGCCGGAGAGTCCTTTCAGCGTGATGCCCGCAGCGGAAAAATTGCCTACTGCTAACTTTTTTGCAACAGAGACAAGGAACGTGCATCCGGAAGAAAAGATCACGGGAGCTGCGCACGAGACACCGAATGCAAGCTATGATAGTAAGCCCTGGCTTACTGAAACAGGAGGCTCTGTGGGCGCGTCCGGAGAGGATCTTACTTCCGGCGGCAGTGATGCATCCGATCGGATCGAAATGAATGAAAGAGCAGGTTCGAAAGCCGGTTCTGCTGATTTTGTTTGCATTTTGACGATCATCTGGTTTGCAGGGTTTTGTCTGATGATGATGCAGGCGCTTTTTTCCTACCTGCGCCTGAAGCATTACGTTGCTGCCTCCGTAAATACCGGAAGAGGTGTGCGTATCTGTGATGAGATCAGGTATCCTTTTATCCTGGGAATCATTCGCCCCATGATCTACCTTCCGGGATTCCTGAAGGGCAGTATGAAGCGATTTGTACTGGCCCATGAGAGAGCGCATCTGAAAAGGCATGACCACATTTGGAAGCCGCTTGGATTCTTTCTTCTTGCTGTTTACTGGTTTAATCCGCTCTGCTGGATTGCATATATCCTTTTTAGCAGAGATTTGGAGATGGCCTGTGATGAGAGAGTGATCAGAAACATGGACAGGGAGAGCAAGGCGGATTATTCCCAGACACTGCTTTTGCTCAGTAATCCGGCAAACCGGATCGCAGCCTGTCCGGTAGCATTTGGAGAGATAGGAGTGAAGGAAAGAGTGAAAGGAATTTTTAATTATAAGAAACCCGCAAGCTGGATCGTGGCGCTGGCCGTGGTGGGCTGCATCGTGATGGCAGTATGCTTTTTGACAAGTCCCGGGAAAACAGATTCAGCAGCGGCGCAGGAAAGTGAGTCCGAACAGCCTGAGGAGCTGCAGATCGCAGCAACTGAAAACGGAGATGCAAAGCTTGTTGAGCCGGAGAAGACAGTGGAAACAGAAAATGCCGCTGCAGATGCCGCTCCGGCATCTGAACAGGAAGCGATTGAGGGAAGTGTGGTTTTCAGCGCGGATATTGACGAAAACGGCGAAGAGGATTATATCTACGCTTGCCAGTCGGAGGAAGATGAGGAGGGGGATACTACCTTCCACTGGACATTGGAACTGAATGGTAAAAACATCTATCAGGGGTCTCATGAACTGTTCTGTGATTTTGATGCCTGGAGCATGGATCTGGATAAAGACGAAAAGCCGGAGATCATCATTCGTGTCCTGCCCCACGTCAATTCCATGCCCCTTGAGGAGTATGTGGCTTTGAAACAGGAAGGTGACAGCTGGAACGCGCTTGAGAACTCCGACGAATTTGAGCAGCAGGATGTGAATGGAGACTTGTCCAATGCCTTCCCTGTTCAGGTGACTGTGGGCAGCGAACCTGCCACCGTGGATATCAAAACCATGGATGGACAGACCATCACCGTCAATCTCAAAGAGCATTATGAAAAGATGATGGAAAACCAGGGCGAAGGAGAGTTTTATACGCTGGCGGAGGAATTCTTAAAGGGTGATACCTATCAGCCGGGAGATCAGTACGGAACCACCGCAGCCTGGGGTATTTGGGAAATCGAGGGCGTGAAGGTCGGCGATGAGAATGCCATCCGGGCAAGACAGGGAATTCAAAGCCTGAAGGGCGGAAAATGGGATATTCTCGGAACGCTGGACACCTATTTTTCCTACGATCAAAACGGGAAGATCAAATTCCTGAAAACAGAATTTACCCAGTCTGAGGATTGAGTTCTTGGTGAGCTCTTGGGGACGGGGTTGTTGGGTCATTTTTCGGTGCGCTTGAGCTCTTGGGGACGGAGTTGTTGGGTCATTTTGCCGTGCGGTTAACAGAATCGCAGGGCCATTCTATGGGGTGGCAATCAAAATGATCCACGACCCCCGTCCCTAGGGTTCAAAGTATTGAATTTATATAGAATAGGTGATATTATATCGAATTAGCAAAGGCTAATCTGAAAAAAGCTTGCAAGAAATGGCACGTGAACAGCTCCGCGTTTTACGCGGAGCAATAAAAAAACCTCGGGTTAGCGGTGGCTAACCCAACTGCAGGGACGCGCTATTTGGCATGAAGATTTCTGAGGAAAGGATAAAGTGAGGAAAACAGCATCATGCAGACAGACTACGGAACACCTGATTGGGGAAGAGTGGCGCATTTATTTAAGCTGGGTATCGTTGCAGCGCTTCTGGCTCTTATAGGCGGTGATATGATGCTGGGTTGGGGAACTGCTGATCTTTCCCTGACAGGTATGGCACAGTATTTTTCAAGGTATAGTACAGTTTCGGATACAAGGATTTTTTGGGCGGCACTGCTGGGAATGACAGGGATTGCGATTGAATCGATGAGCTTTTTCGGAATATATCGGGTTATTGCGGCAAAGTCTGAAAAGTATGCACATGCTTACAGAGCGGGACTGATCGGAATGCTGATATTCGGGCCGTTTTGTCATGTTATGTGCTGCGCAACGATATATTTTTATAATGCCGTAAAGAGGATAAATCCGGACATGGCGATTCATGAGGCGCTGAAATTTGCGAAACTGTTTCTAGCTCCGGTTTCAGTTGTTTTCTTTGCGTTCTTTTTGATCATGAACATAGTTCAGATAGCAGCATTTGCAAAAGGGGAAACGCCCTACCCGAGATGGTGCCTGGTATTTACGATGCTGACGGGGATTATGGATATAGTGATCATGAGGATGTTTGGAAATCGTGCATGGGCGTATGCTCTGGCAACCGGCTGGCTCAGTGTGGGCAGCCTTATTACATTTTCAGGGCTCTTATTGAATATGCCGAAAGATAAGGACTGACTGCCGGTATATCGAGCATTGGCCTGTTTTGAAGAGGTGAAAAAAGATGACGAATGACCATTTGAAGATAACAGAGCTGCCGTATTGCAAACCTGTGAGGAAATGGCTTACAGACAGATACGGAAAACAACAGGGCGAGATTATATGGAGTAAGACCAAAGAGCAGTATGACGCTTATCTTCCCGAACTGCCTGATTATGGTGGAAAGAAAAACGGGCATGCTATGGCCATATATGGAGGACTGCTGGTTTTTGCCCTATATCCGTCGCTTCCTGATCAGCCGCCGATTGAAGAGTTGAAGGATTTTGTTCAGAATCTTTTCATGGGTCCTTTTGTAAAACTCGGAAGGATTTTTGATCTGAACCGTCCTTTCGATATATGGCTGATCGATAAGGTCTTCAGAAAATCCGGAAACAGGGATCGAAAGGATGCCCTGATTTATCCGGAAGGCTTCATCAATGTTGATGAGCCATACGACGGAAAGAATCATGTCGCAAGGTATCATTTTACAAAGTGTCCGAATGCGGAGTTTGCCAGAAAACACGACCTTTTGCATGTGCTTCCGCTTATGTGTAACAGTGATTTTTTTGGCATAGAAATGATCCATGGGACGCTGATTCGATGCGGTACATGCGGCAACAGCGATATCTGTGATTATTGTGTGGTGGGTAACAAAAATCCACTTGCAAAGAAATATGAGATTGTTATGGATGAAGGAGGATTCCTTGTCAGCAAAAACGTAAAGTAAAACCGGAATGCAATTGCAATAGAGGTATCAACAGGAGAAGCGACAATGCAGACTGATAAAAGTGAGCTTAGGAAAAAAACGATCAGGACCATGAAAGACAAAAAGGCATTCAAGAAAGAGATTACCGCAAGGCTATTTTCATCAGAGTGAGAGAAGATCTGGCACGATGCGCATAAACGACTGTATGATGTCTTGGGGATGTCTTGGGGACGGGGTTCGTGGCTCATTTATAAATGACCCTATAACCCCGTCCCCAAGGGAGCCCCAAGGATCACTAATTCCATACTGAAAAATATCTATTGACATCTAACAGGCAATATGTCACCTTGTTTGTAAAGGGTGATATATTACCTGTTTTTGCTAGTCGAAATACGGATGGTGAAAAAATGATTGTATTTGATGATTTGTCACTGGATTTTTTTGCTCGATGATTCTTGGATGTGGAATTCTGCTTGTATTCCATTTTTTTATTCCGTACCATCCTCTGTGGAAAAAAGAGATCGCCACTGTAAAGATTGAGGACATTCTATCATATCAAGCGAAACGCCGGTATGGATATCAGTTTCGCAGGTATACTTACTATCTGTTGTCAGTACATATTGATGGTCAGCAGCGGTATGTGATCGGCGATGAGAACGACAGTCTAGGTGAGAAGATAGATGTCTTATATTCTCAAGGGATGATTATCAAAAAACCGGATAGTTTTATAAATCCGAAAGCGGTGATGGCTACATTGATCATGACAGTGCTCTGGTCTAGGGCGTTTGTCTTTGTTTTGCAGAACTGCCTTTTAGCATACTGCATCACGTGATCTCTTGGGGACGGGGTTCGTGGCTCATTTATAAATGACCCTATAACCCCGTCCCCAAGGGTAGCAAGGAGAAAGCAAATATGGACTTTGCTTCATTAATAAATGATATTGAGGAAAACGGCTGGAAAGTTTTCGGAACAGAGGTGTATAAGGATGGACGACTGGATCCGGTTCTCGTTAAACTGCGACGTTGATCCGGAAAAGAGCGGTTTCAATTATAGCAATATTTGTACTTATCTCGTGGGTGTCGCACTCGCAAATATTCTGGGTTCTGACCTTTGCGGATTTGTTGAGGATGATTCCCATGACCTTTTGGAGAGCATGGAAAGAAATATACTTGTGATTTCATAGAGTGGAGGAAAAAGAGATAACAAGATTATGATGATATATGAAATGGAATACAGGCATCCGGTAGCTAAGAAGACAACCATCAAAATGAATCCGTATTCCGCTGCTTTTCAGGAGAAGTATAAACGGATGTACAACGAATGCTACCATGAGATGAGAGAGGCATTGCATATCGAGCCTTATGATTTTATTCAGGATGATTCGTTTTTTGAATCGGGGATGGATGTTGTTTATCTTCTTACCGATCAGGATGATCTGATCGGAAGCGTCGCATTGAAAGGGAATGAGATCGATGATCTGATCGTAAACACCCGGTTTCAGGGATGCGGGTATGGCCGGCAGATCCTGCTTTGGGCATTAGAGCATATGAATACAGAACGGATCTTTCTGCATGTTGCTGAGTGGAATAAAAAGGCGATTCATCTGTATCAGAAGACTGGGTTTGAGATTGTGAATACGATCATAATCTGATCTGCCGGTCTGTAATTTGACAGAGAGAAATGATGAAGGGTAAGGAATTTGTAAAACTATTAGAGGAAATCATTTATGATAATGCATAAAATAGAATACAGGCAAGCTACCACAGAAGATGCAGAACTATTGATTGATATTTACAATGCTTCATTTTACAGCGATTATCTGAGATATGGGGCGTGTCCGGGATATGGGAATTCGAAAGAAATGATGGAAGATTCTATCATACAGCACCCGAAACATATCATACTTTGTAATAATGAGCCTGTTGGCAGTGTTTCATATACAAAGCTGGGCGTGGGAGAATATGAGGTCGCTTGTTTATGTATTATTCCCGATTACCAGGGGAAAGGAATAGGGACGCAGGCCGTTCGGTTTTTGAAGACGCTGCTTGAAGATTGGAAGAGACTCACTTTGGTGACCCCCATAGACAAGAGAGAAAACGTGAAGTTCTATACTGAAAGAAGCGGATTTCATATTGAATCAACAGAAAGAGACGGCAATGTAGAACTTGCCCGGTTTGTTCTGGAAAACAGACATGAGACAGGAAAGGGGGATTGATATGAATTATAAGGTTGTTGACAAAGAACAGTATTACAGGAGCGGTGTCTTCCGTCATTTTACGGAAGATTGCAAGTGTTCTACTTCTATGACTGCGAGAATAGATGTCACCGATCTGGTGGAGCATTCCAGAGAAACAGGTACAAAGTTCTATATTAATTTTTTGTATGTGCTCTCAAAGGCGCTTAATTCAAGGGATGACTACAAGATGGGGTATCTCTGGCAGTCAGAAGAACTGATCTGCTATGACAGCATAAATCCGATCCAGTATATATTCCATGAAGATACGGAAACATGTACGCCGGTCTATACAACATATTATGAAGATTATGAAGTGTTTTACCAAAATGCGGTAAAGGATGTGGAGAACGCAAAGAAAACAAGGGAATATGGGCTGGACATGATGAATCATCCGAACTGGTTTGATGCATCATATATCTCCTGGCTGTCTTACGATTCACTGAATATTGAGTTGCCGGACGGATATCTGCATTTTGCTCCGATCATTAACTGGGGAAAATACCGGGAAGAAAACGGCAGGCTGATGATGCCGGTGAGCGTCCGCCTGAATCATGCCATAGCGGATGGATTCCTTGTAGCAAACGTTTACAGGTTGCTGGAGAAAGAAATGGATCTTTTGGGGACGGAGTTATAGGGTCATTTTTGAAATAACAATTTCATTTAAAGAAAGAGATTTGATCATTATGGAGCACGGAACTGAACAAATACAGAGTAATATGTTTGGCAGCCTGGATTACAGAGGTGATCCCGTAACATATACGTACAAAGGAACGACCTATCGGCTGTCTTCCTATCCGTACGAGCCTTGTTTATATCTTTGGGTGGAAGATGAGCTCAGGTGTACTTTGAATAATGCATATAATCCGTGGGATCTGAAAGAGGCGTTTTCCAAAGGAGAAACAGTAAAAACTGTCTACGCCAAAGACTATGATAAAGAATTTGATGAAGAGGGTTTTTGCAGGGCCCTTGCTGCTGCGCTTGACAGCGGAAGAAAGCAGATGGATATGTTTTATGCGGCAAAGCTCGCAAAAGGAAAAGCCGATGAAAAGGAAGTGTGACTTGAAAAATGGATAAGAAAAAAGTCGAGCAACATCCGTTTCCTCCACTTTTTGATAAGGATTCAAGGTTGTTGATATTAGGGAGCTTTCCCTCTGTTAAATCCAAAGAAATGAATTTTTTCTATGGCCATCCACAAAACAGATTCTGGAAGGTGATCGCGAGTATTTATGATGATCCAATTCCGGATTCGATTGAAGAAAAGAAGAGGTTGATTCTTGAAAATCATCTTGCACTTTGGGATGTCATTGCCGAATGTGAAATAGTGGGTTCATCTGATGCGAGCATTAAAAATGCCAGGGCAAATGATCTGAGTGAGATATTGAAGAATGCACCAATTCAGAAGATAATTGTAAATGGTAAAACGGCGGAAAAACTATATATCAAATATATAGAACCGGTAACGGGTATAAAAGCGGTGGCGCTCCCATCTACCAGTCCGGCAAATGCTGCATGGAGCTTAAACAGACTTGTGGATGTATGGAAAGCTGATCTTTTGGGGACGGAGTTATAGGGTCACTTTTGAAATGAGCCACAAACCCCGTCCCTCAGATTCCCTCAGGTTTATAAAAGGAAAAAGACTATGAAAAAAGAATTGTCTGAAATGACATTGGAAGAGTTGTGGGAATTATTTCCCATCTTTTTGGTGGCACATGATGACCGGTGGAAGGATAACTATAACGAAATCGAGAAATTGTTGACCGGACTTTTATCCGAGCAGCCTGTCGTTCGGATCAGCCATATCGGGAGCACTGCCGTTCAGGGAATATGGGCCAAGAACATCGTTGATGTGATGGTTGAGATTCCTCAAGGCGCCTGCATGAAGGATATGGCCCGAATATTGGAACAGAATGGTTTTACCATCATGTTCGCGGAGGATACCCAGATTTCGCTTAATAAGGGCTATACGGAAGAGGGATTTGCGGATAAAGTGTATCATATCCATCTGCGATATGTCGGGGACAATGATGAACTATATTTCCGGGATTATTTGAATGAGCATCCTGAAGTGGCAAAGGAATATGAATCGTTGAAACTCCGGCTTTGGAAACAATATGAGCATAACCGGAATGCCTACACAGATGCAAAGACAAATTTCATCACCAAGTGGACGGCAGAAGCACGGAAGGAATATGGAGATCGATACTGTATAGACATGCGGTAGCAGAAAGCGAATTAATAATAGCATCATGAAAACGAAAGAGCGAAGGGTACAATACATATGTTGAGATTAGAAAAAGTAAATGGGAAAAATGTTTGGGATCTTTTGAAATTACAGGTTTCAGAAGATCAGAAAAGCTTTGTGGCGGATAATGATATCAGTATTATAGAGGCGTATACTGCCATAACCGGAAACGGATACGCGTATCCCTTTGGTATTTATGACGGAAATACACCTGTCGGTTTTTTGATGATTGGATTTGATACAGATGATTACTGGGAGGATGCTCCGGCTATTGCGAAGGACAATTATAATCTTTGGCGGTTTATGATCGACTCAGCATATCAGGGGAGAGGATATGGAAAAGAGGCAATAAAGCTTGCTTTGGATTTTATCAGAACATATCCTTGCGGAAATGCGGAATACTGCTGGCTGTCTTACGAACCGGAGAACCGGGTGGCAGCAAAGCTGTACAGTTCATTTGGATTTGAGGAAACCGGAGATATGGACGGAGAAGAACTGATTGCGGTATTAAAACTGTAAAAAGATATACAGATGCGTACGAGGAGGAAAAAGTATGGCAAAAAAAAGCCTGAAACCGAATAACGATTACTGTCCGCAGACATTATTCCTGTATGGTACATACGATGAAAATGGGAATCCTGATTTTGGCCTGTTCTGTTGGTTCAGTTATATCTGGGAACACGAAATGGGCGTAATGTGCTGTATCGGAGGCGATAAACCCACGAGGGACAATATCCGGCGCGATAGGGTCTTTTCCGCAAATCTTGTAACTGAAAAGCTATTGCCGGTTGCAGATCATATGGGGTGTGTCAGCGGAAAAGATCCCAATAAGATGAACGTCAGCCTTGATATAGGAAAAGGCGAAGTGCTTAACGTTCCGATCCTCAATGATTCACCCGTCAATTTCGAGTTGGAGGTAATGGACTTTATCACCAAAGGAGACGGAGAAATCATGCTTTGTAAGATAAGAAATGTTCTTCAGGATGAATCCTTATCTTCTGACGAAACTGTGGCTGAGAAACTTTCGCGGATAGCTCCGGTCAAGACGACGGCAAAAACGTATTTGAGCTATGACGGCAAGGACCTCGGCTCGTGGGGTGAACCTATGAAATCACTTTCGAATTGAGATCACGAACACCGGGGAAATAAAAGATGCGGATATTGATGGTAAAGCAATAGGTTTTGTACATGCTATGCTTCTTCAGCAGAAGAAGATTTCATGTCTTAAACCTCAAAGCGTTGTGTATCTACAAGATTTGTGTGTGCGGGAAGATAAGAGAAACAATGGGATTGGAACTAGTCTTGTCCGCGCTGCAAAAGATTATGGAAAAGAGAATAAAGTTGA
>JAIKWF010000124.1 GCA_024685005.1 Lachnospiraceae bacterium | reverse complement strand
TCTCTGGGCGGACAGACGGCGGTGAATCTGACCCAGCCTCTGGCGCAGATGGGCGTGAAGATCATCGGTACTTCCATGGAGGCTATTTTTGCCGCAGAAGACAGAGATGCCTTTGAAGAGCTGCAAAACAAGCTTTCCATTCCCCATCCTACGGGAATTGCCGTAACGGATATCAGGGAAGGCATCGAAGTGGCAGAAAAGATCGGCTATCCCGTGCTGGTAAGACCGTCCTTCGTTTTGGGCGGAAGAGCCATGGAGATCGTTGCCAACGAAAAGATGCTGACCCGGTATCTGACCTACGCAGTAGAAGTGGACAGAGACAAACCGGTTTTGGTGGACAAATATATCGTTGGAAAAGAAGTAGAGGTAGATGCCATCTGCGACGGAACGGAAGTATTCCTGCCGGGTATCATGGAGCTGGTAGAGCGTACCGGTGTCCATTCCGGTGACAGTATCAGTGTATATCCTCCTTTTTCCCTTTCCGAAAAGGTGAAACAGACTATTTGGGATTATACGAAAAAGCTGGGAATCGGCATTGGCATCGTGGGACTTTACAATATTCAGTTTATCGTAGACAAGGAAGAAAATGTCTACATCATTGAAGTGAATCCCAGAGCTTCCAGATCCGTACCTTTCCTGTCAAAATCCACCGGAATTCCCCTTGTGGATATTGCAACGAAGGCTATGCTGGGCCATTCCTTAAAAGAACAGGGCATTGAGCCTGTGCTGATGCCGGAGAAAAATTTTAAGTATGTAAAAGCACCCGCCTTCTCCTTTGAGAAGCTCAGCGGTATGGACGCATATCTTTCTCCCGAGATGAAATCCACAGGTGAAGCCATCGGATATGACAAGAGCCTGAAACGTGCCTTGTATAAAGCACTGCAGGCATCCGGTATCAAGATGAAAGAATACGGAACCGTTATGGTGACGCTGGCAGACGAAGATAAGGAAGAAGCACTGCCTCTGGTCAGAAGATTTTACGAGCTTGGCTTTAATATCGAGGGAACGGTAGGCACTGCTAACTTTTTGAAAGAGCATGGCATCCGTACCAGGATCAGAGGAAAACTTTCCGACGGCAGCGATGAAGTGCTCCGCTCCATTAAAGCAGGGTATGTAAGCTATATCATCAATACAAGGGCCATCTATTCCGGGGTCCACTACAGCGACGGTGCCCTGATCAGAAGATGTGCCATTATGAACGGGGTGACCATGTTTACATCCCTGGATACCGTAAAGATCCTGCTGGATGTTTTGGAAGACATCAGCCCCAGGATCAGTACCATTTAAGTAAGCGCAAAAGTGACAGGAGGAGATCATGCAATATACATTTGAAGAGGTAATGGGATTTATCGAAGAGGAAGATGTGAAGTTCATCCGTCTGGCCTTCAGAGATGCATACGGCGTGCAGAAAAATATTTCCATCATGCCGGGAGAACTGAAGAAAGCATTTGAAGACGGGGCACCGATAAATGCCAGACAGATCGCAGGATTTGAGGACTGTCCTTATGCTTCGTTATATCTGAAACCGGATCTGGACACCATGGCGATCCTTCCCTGGAGACCGGATACGGGAAAAGTACTGCGTATGTTCTGCAATATGTTCACTCCGGATGGAGAGCCTTATGAAGCAGATACCAGAGCGATCCTGCAGGGTGCCATTGATCGTGCAAAAAAAGCGGGCATTGAGTTCCGCTTCGGTACGGAGTCCGAGTTTTATCTTTTCATGCTGGATGAAAACGGAAATTCCACAAGGATTCCCTATGACAATGCAGGCTACATGGACATTGCTCCCGATGATAAATGCGAAAACGTAAGACGTGAGATCTCCCTTACCATTGAGCGTATGGGCCTTGTTCCGGAGCGTTCCCATCATGAAAGAGGACCGGGACAAAACGAGATCGATTTCCATTATGCAAAGCCTCTGAAGGCTGCAGATCAGCTCACAACCTTTAAGATGGTGGTAAGCACCATTGCCAACAGATATGGTCTGTATGCTGATTTTTCCCCCATGCCTCTGCCGGATAAGCCGGGAAACGGCTATCATATCAACATTTATGCCGTTAACGAAAAAGGACAGGATGTGGTTAAATATGCGGCTGCGGGAATCATTGAGCAGATCCGTGATATGACCCTGTTTATGAATCCCAGGGACGCATCCTATGCAAGACTCGGGAATAATACCGCCCCTGACAAAGTGAACTGGTCAGCTGCGGGAGAATCGGAGCTGGTGCATATTGAAACCTATAAGGATCAGACCAGAGTGGAACTCCGTTCTCCTGATGCGGAGAGTAATCCCTACCTGGTTTATGCCCTTTTGATCCATGCGGGACTTTCCGGAATTGAGCGCAGTCTTTCTCTGCCGGGAGAAATGGATCAGAATGCGGAATCTTTGCCCGGATCCAAGAAGGAAGCGTGCAAGCTTGCCATGCAGAGTGAATTTGTAAAAAGCATTGTCCCGGAAGGGATTATCAGAGAGTATACAAAACAGTAAGGGAGAAATGTTATGGCCAAAGACCGTGACTATCAACACTCCATATTGATCGTTTCTTCCTCTGAGCAATTTCATGTGATCGTTAAACGTTCATTGAAGAACTTTATCACCATCGACAGTAAAAAATCGGGGGTGTTGGCACGCCGCGCCCTTTTGGAAAGAGACTATGACCTGATTGTTATCGATGCACCCCTGTCCGACGAAATGGGGCAGGAGCTGGCTCTGGATCTTTCCGAAAAAGGAAGCGCCTCCATTCTGATCGTGGCGCCTAAGGAAATCAGCGAAGATATCATGGAGAGCGTGACGGATCAGGGAATCCTTGTGGTTCCCAAACCTTTTCCGAAGGGCAGAGTAGATAAAGCCATCCGTTTTCTTGTGGCGATGCAAAAAAGATTCCGCCATTACGAGAAAAAATCTCTTTCCGTTGAGGAAAAAATGGAGGAGATCAAGCTGGTGAGCAGGGCGAAGATCCTTCTGGTGGAGAAAAAACATATGTCGGAAGAAGATGCCCACAGATTTATCGGAAAGCAGGCCATGGATCACGGCCTGCCAAGACGCGTTACGGCGCAAAAGATCATAGATGCACTGGATGCTTCGTGACATTTGGATACTTTCCTTTTACGGGAAAAAGGGTTATAGTAAAACAGCATGGACAAGGGGATAAGAGGATGCAAAGGTAAATCAAAAAAAGGAGGATTTTATCTATGCGAAGCTTGCGAAAATCGTTATGCTTGTTTCTGTTCCTGAGTCTTGCGCTCTTTGTTTTTCCGGTGGGACTGACCACGGCGTTTGCTGAGTCCGATAAGGAAACTAAGGGATCAGGCGAAGCTAATGACCCCTACATTGTCCATAACTGGGAAGCTCTAAGGTCACTGCTTGGCGGTGATGACAGATTTCTGTATATCCAGCTGGGAGAAGACATTACCTGTACAAATCCTACGTCTGAAAACTATTTGTTTATTCCTGAGAACAAGAAACATTATCTGGATCTGAACGGTTTTACCATAGACCGAGGCCTGTCAGGAAAGAAGGCTATCGAAAACGGTTTTGTATTAAAGATAGCCGGCGGCGGTCAACTCGAGATTCTGCCGGGCAGTGCAGACGGAAATGGTTGCTTCACCGGTGGAAATAATACCGGAAACGGTGGCGGC